>JAAFHE010000392.1 GCA_013298265.1 Lysobacterales bacterium
TCGCAATACTCGATGATCGCCGCGGCGCCGTCCTTGTTCGGCTTGCCGGTCGGCACGCGCAGGTCAATGAGCCGGCGTGTGGCGAACAGCGACAGGCTGCTCCCGGCGCGCGCGAGATCGTCCCAGTCAAAGCCGCTTTCCGCATCGAGGATCTCGCGCTCGGCATAACCGAGTTCTCGCGCGCGGACGCGCAGCGCATCGCTGGCCTCGATCAGCAGCAGGTGTTCGTCGCCGGCGAGGAAATACACCGGCTTGAGCGTGTCGCCGGCGAGATGCTGGCGCAGCTGCGACAGGCTGAAGCTCATCGCGGCGACAACCTGGTCAGACGGCCGGCCGTCCCAGCGCGGCGAGCCGGCGCAGGATCGCCTGCACCATGTCGCGCTGGAGCTGTTTTCTCAGTTCGTCTTCCTGCGCCGCCACACCGAGCGCCTGGGTCTCATCGAAGGTGTAGTCGCGGCTGAGCTCGATGAGCTGGCGTGGCAACACGACCGTACCGTTCGCATCGGCTGCTTCGATCTCCACGCGATAGCGCATGGTGTACTCGCGCACACGCGCCGTGGCGCCGACCGACAGCGTTTCCGGCGCGAGCGTGCTGAGCGGAATGCGCAGCGTGGCAATACCGGGTCCGGCCGATTCCTCGACCTGGGCGCCGGCACGCTTGAGCGCATCAGGCAGGTCACGGTGCAGCAGGCTGCCCGGATCGGCGATCGCCAGATGCAGGCGCGTCAGGCTCGCCGGCAACTGCGCCTGTTCGCGCAGATGGAAGCCACAGCCGGCCAGTGCAAGCGCCGCCACTACGATCATTGCCCGCCACGAAATGCGCATGTCAGCCCGCCACAATATTGACGATCTTGCCCGGCACGACGATGACTTTCTTCACCGTCTGCCCTTCGAGGAAGCGTGCCACGGCCGGTTCGGCCAGGGCCAGACGCTCGCACTCGTCCCTGGTCGCTGTCACGGCGACCTCGATCTGCCCACGCAGCTTGCCGTTGACCTGCACCGCAAGCACCAGCGCGTCCTTCTTCAAGGCTTCCGCATCGGCCTGCGGCCAGGGCTGGTCCTCGATCAGGCTCTCGGTGTGACCGAGCGCCTGCCACAGTGCATGGCAGACATGCGGCGTGATCGGATTCAGCAACAACGTCACGGATTCCCAGGCTTCCTGGCGCACGGCAGTCGCGGCCGCCGAGTCGTCCTCGAACTTCGCCAACGCGTTGAGCAGTTCCATGACCGCCGCGATCGCCGTGTTGAAGGCGTGGCGGCGGCCGATGTCGTCGGACACCTTGGCGATGGTTTCGTGCACCTTGCGCCGGATCGCCCTTTGTTCCGGGGTCAGATCAGATTTCAACAGGTTCAGCGCAGCGCGGGCCGCCGCCGGACTTTCAAACGATCCTGAGGCAACGTGGCGCTGCACCTGCGCCCAGACGCGGCGCAGGAAACGCGCCATGCCGTCGACACCGGACTCGTTCCATTCCAGCGACATGTCCGGCGGCGAGGCGAACATCGAGAACAGGCGCACCGTGTCGGCGCCGTAGGCGTCGACCATGGCCTGCGGGTCGACGCCGTTGTTCTTGGACTTCGACATCTTCTCGATGCCGCCGATCGCGACCGGCTCGCCGTCGTCAGCGAACGCGCCGACGATGCGTGCGCGCTCGTCGCGCTGTATCTGCACGCTGGCCGGGTTGAACCAGGTCTTGGAGCCGTCGGCTTCCTGGCGGAAGAACGTTTCTGCGACCACCATGCCCTGGCACAGCAGGTTGGTCGCCGGCTCATCCGCGCTGACCAGGCCCGCGTCGCGCATGAGCTTGTGGTAGAAGCGGAAATACAGCAGGTGCAGGATCGCGTGCTCGATGCCGCCGACGTACTGGTCGACCGGCAGCCAGTAGTTGGCGCGTTCGTCGACCTGCGCCATCGCGCCCGGCGAGGTATAGCGCGCGTAGTACCAGCTCGATTCCATGAAGGTATCGAAGGTGTCGGTCTCGCGCTCAGCCGGGCCGCCGCATTGCGGACAGCTGACCTGGCGCCACTGCGGATCGGCCTTGATCGGCGACTGCACGCCGCTGAAGGCAACGTCCTCGGGTAGCACGACGGGCAGTTGGTCTTCCGGCACCGGCACCGCGTCGCAGTTCGCGCAGTAGATGATCGGAATCGGGCAGCCCCAGTAGCGCTGGCGGCTGACGCCCCAGTCGCGCAGGCGGTAGTTCACGCGGCGCGCGCCCTCGCCGAAGCGCTGCGCAAGCGCGGCGAAGGCCTGGGCATAGTCCATGCCGTCATATTCGCCCGAGTTCACGAGATAGCCGCGCTCGGTATACGCGCCTTCGGACAGGATGCGCTGCTGGAATTCCTCGATGATCTGCACCGCCGCGGTCGGTTCGTAGACATCGCGCTGCGCGCCGCCGCCGAGTGCGGTATTCATCGCATCGCCGCCGCTGGCGACGTCGCGCTGCAGTTCGTGGATCGCGTCGCGCACATCCTCGTTGACGACGACCAGCTTGACCGGCAGGTGGTAGGCCTGGGCGAACTCCCAGTCGCGTTCATCGTGCCCCGGCACGGCCATCACCGCGCCGGTGCCGTAGCCCATCAGCACGAAGTTCGCAGCCCATACCGGTACGCGTTCGCCGGTGAGCGGATGCAGCGCGTAGACGCCGGTGAAGACGCCCTTCTTTTCCTGCGTCTCGAGTTCGGCCTCGGCCGTGCCGCCGTGGCGGCATTCCTCGATGAATGCGGCGAGATCCGGATTGTCCGCCGCCGCGGCCAGCGCGATCGGGTGCTCCGCCGCGACCGACACGAACGTCACGCCGAACAGCGTGTCGGGCCGCGTCGTGAAGACCTCGAGCCTGCCGTTGTCAACCGTGCCGTCGCTGCCTTCGATGCCAAACGGGATCTGCAGCCCTTCGGAGCGGCCGATCCAGTTGCGCTGCATGGTCTTGACCGCGTCGGGCCAGCCCGGCAGCGTGTCGAGCCCGTTGAGCAGCTCCTCGGCATACGCCGTGATCTTCAGGAACCATTGTGGAATTTCACGCTTTTCCACTACCGCACCGGAACGCCAGCCGCGGCCGTCGATGACCTGCTCGTTGGCGAGCACGGTCTGGTCGACCGGATCCCAGTTCACCACGCTCATCTTGCGGTAGACCAGGCCCTGCTTGAACAGCCGCGTGAACATCTGCTGTTCCCAGCGGTAGTACTCCGGCGTACAGGTCGCGAATTCGCGCGACCAGTCGTAGGCGAAGCCCATGCGCAGGAACTGCGCCTTCATGTGCTCGATATTGGCGTAGGTCCATTTCGCCGGCGCCGTGTCGTTCTTGATCGCCGCGTTCTCCGCCGGCAAGCCGAACGCATCCCAGCCCATCGGCTGCAGCACGTTCTTGCCCTGCATGCGCTGGTAGCGGCTGATCACATCGCCGATGGTGTAGTTGCGCACGTGACCCATGTGCAGCGCGCCCGAGGGATACGGCAGCATGGACAGGCAATAGAACTTGGGCTTGCTCGCGTCTTCCTTTACTTCGAAGGCGCGCGTCCCGTTCCAGAATTTCTGCGCCGCGGCTTCGACCGCGGCGGGATCATAGGTTTCGTGCATGAGGGCAATGGCAGGCCGCGCGGCAGGTACCGCGAAGCCGGGTCAGGGAAAGTCGCCGCAGACTACCGCAGCGCAGCAACCCCGCCAAGCCTCGACCCTGCCGAACGACACGGGCCCGCCCTCCGCAGCGGGCTATGATCGGGGCTTCGTGTCCTGTTCCGGGAAGAGACCATGAGCCGTGCGACACCGTGCATCATCCTGGGCCTGGCCCTGCTCGCCGCCCTGCCCGCGTCCGCCGCAGACGGTCTGACCGCGCTGCAGTGTCCGGCTCTGATCGACACCGCCGCAGGCAAGCTGCTGGGCCAGACCACCGTCGTCATCGACGGCAACCGTATCCGCGAGGTCAAGGCCGGTTTCGTCGCGCCGGAGGGCGCGCGCGTCGTGACCCTGCCGTCCGGCAGCACCTGCCTGCCTGGTCTCATGGACATGCACACCCACCTGACCTCGGAAACCAGCCGCGACGCGTACTCGGAAGGCTTCCGCCTCAACGATGCCGATATCGCGTTCAAGGGCGCGGTATTTGCCGAGCGTACGCTGATGGCCGGCTTCACCACCGTGCGCGACCTCGGCGAGCGCGGCGGCGGTGTTTCGGTCTCGCTGCGCAACGCCGTGAATCAGGGCATGCTCAAGGGGCCGCGCATCTTCACCGCGGGCAAGTCGATCGCGACCACCGGCGGGCACGCCGATCCCACCAACGGCAGCCGCCGCGGCCTGCAGCCGGATCCCGGCCCCGAAGACGGCGTGGTCAACAGCGTCGACGACGCACGTAAAGCCGTGCGCCAGCACTACAAGGACGGCGCCGACCTGATCAAGATCACCGCGACCGGCGGCGTGCTGTCCTACGCCAAGAGCAGCGATAACCCCCAGTTCACCGTCGAGGAAGTCAAGGCCATCGTCGATACCGCCAAGGACTACGGCTATACCGTCGCGGCCCACGCCCATGGCAAGGAAGGCATGCGCCGCGCGATCGAAGGCGGCGTGACCTCGATCGAGCACGGCACGCAGATGGACGCTGATTTGTTCCCGCTGATGAAAAAGCACGGCACCTGGTACGTGCCGACCATCATCGCCGGCACCTTCGTCACCGAGAAGGCCGCCGAGCCAGGCTACTACCCCGAGATCGTGCGACCGA
>JAAFHE010000393.1 GCA_013298265.1 Lysobacterales bacterium
GCAGCTCGCGATTCATGCGCCGAGTATAGGCGCCCACAGAAAAAAGGCGCCGGTCATGCCGGCGCCTTCCCTGTACTGCGTCTGGGGTCAACAGCCGCTGCGCGGCTGTGTTCCTGCCCTCAATGTGCTTGGCTATTCCGGGGCACGCAGCACGTCGTTGAGGTGTACCGGCCGCAGGCCGTCCATGACGAGACCGTAGCTGACGCGATCGAAGGTGCGGAAGATCATCACATGGCCTACAAATTCCTGCGGCAGCGTGACCTTTGAGTCATTCGGATTGAAGAACTGGCGCGCACCTTCGTTGGGATACTTGTACTTGTCGGTGATCCGGTCACCCGGGTGATAGATGGTGAATACGTGGCCGTTCTCGATGCCGTCGGCCGCGCCGCGCGACAGTGCGACGACCTGCTTGGGGCCGACCGCATTGAGCGCATCGGTGAACGCCAACACTTCGAAGCTGGCCGGTACCGACGACGGCGAACGTGGCATGTACTGCGAATCGTAGGGCTTGGCCTCGATCGGCATGATCAGGTCGCCATCGCGTATCTCGAAGTCCGAATAAGTGACCAGCAGCGAACTCGGATCACCGGTGCGCGTGACCTGCACGTTGGCGATGACCTGCACTTCGTAGCCCAGCACGCTCGAATTGCGGCCGAACATGTTCTTGACCGGGTTGTTGTGCCAGATCATCTTGTTCTGGCCGTGATGCGTATCCAGCGGGCGCACGTGCGTGGTCGGCGGCTCGTTCTTGCGGCCTTCGATCGAGTAGTAGAGGTTGGTCGGCCGCACGACGACGAAGGCGTCACCCGGCTTTGCATCAAGGCCACGCACATAGACGAGGTTGCCGTTGATGCCGCGCAGCTTGTTCTCCTCGACCGCGACGACATGCGGCAGTCCGCGGAATGTCTTGTCGTCGACTACGCGCATGTTCTTGAGGAACTGCTCGATGTCCTTCAGATCAACCGGCAGGATCGCTTCGTCGAGCGGCTCGCGCCGCACGCGCGGCCCGGTGCTGCTGAGGCGTGCGCCGCCGCCGCCGTTCAGGTAGGACAGGTTGAGCACGTCACCGGGGTAGATCAGGTGGGGGTTCTCTACCTGCGGGTTGGCCTGCCAGATTTCCGGCCACAGCCAGGGTTTCTTGAGGAAGCGGGCGGAGATGTCCCAGAGGGTGTCTCCACGCTTCACCGTATAGGTGTCGGGGTGTCCGTTGCGCAGCTCGGACTCGTTGACGGCAAAAGCCGTGAGCGCAACGAGCAATCCGGCAAAAAGTGCAGGTAGTTTTTTAAGCATGGCCGCCAATTACCTGATTCCCCAAGGGCATCGTGAGTGTAGCCGAAGAAAATATGCACGCAAGCTGTCGTCCCCGGCGCACTGGGCGCACCCCTGTCCAGACCGCTTCGTGCTCCCCCCGACGCGGACAAATCCGCGTAGAATTTCCGCATGTTACGCGCGTAACGGAACCCGCTTCCGCCAACTTCCGCGCAGATTCCTTCGAGGTGCCCCATGGCCAAGCTCACTATTCTCGAGTTCCCCGACCCGCGCCTGCGGACCAAGGCCCAGCCCGTGACCGATTTCGGCCCCGAGCTGGCCGGCCTGGTCGCGGACATGTTCGAAACCATGTACGAGGCGCCCGGCATCGGCCTGGCGGCGACCCAGGTCAACGTGCACCGCCAGTTGCTGGTGCTGGACGTGTCGGAAGAGAAGAACCAGCCGCATGTGCTGTGCAACCCGCGCGTCCTGACCAAGGACGGCATCCAGACCTATCAGGAAGGCTGCCTCTCGGTGCCCGGGATCTTCGCCGATGTGGAGCGCGCCAATCAGATCACGGTCGAGGCCGAGGACATCAGCGGCAAGACCTTCAGCCTGCAGGCCGATGGCCTGCTCGCGGTCTGCATCCAGCACGAGATGGACCATCTGGCAGGCCGCCTTTTCGTCGACTATCTCTCGCCGCTCAAGCGTGAGATGGTGCGCAAGAAGCTCGAAAAGCAGCGCCGCAGCGCCTGATATCCAATGACCCCACCTCTCCGCGTGGTGTTCGCCGGAACGCCTGAATTCGCCGTGCCCTGCCTGTCCGCCTGCGTCCAGCCGGACATCGAGGTGGTCGCCGTCTACACCCAGCCGGATCGTCCGGCCGGGCGCGGGCGCAAGCTCACCCCCGGTCCGGTCAAGCAGGCTGCGCTGGAGCGCGGCTACCGCGTTGAGCAGCCGGAGAACTTCCGCAGTGCCGAGGCGCGCCGGATCCTGGCCGAGTTGACACCGGATCTCATGGTCGTGGTCGCCTACGGCCTGATCCTGTCGCAGAAGGTGCTCGACATCCCGCGCCTGGGCTGCTGGAACGTCCATGCCTCGCTGTTGCCGCGTTGGCGCGGCGCCGCGCCGATCCAGCGCGCCGTGCTCGCCGGCGACACGTACAGCGGGATCTGTCTCATGCAGATGGAAAAGGGACTGGATACCGGTCCCGTCATCGCGCGCAGCGCGACGCCGCTCGCGACGGAGGAGACGGGCGGGTCGCTGCACGATCGCCTGTCGGTGCTCGGGGCCGATCTGCTGCGGCAGCAGCTTTCGGCCGTCGCCCAGACGCGCAGGAAACCGGCGAGCGAAGCCCAGTCCGACGATGGCGTCGAATACGCCCGCAAGCTTGACAAGGCCGAGGCTGCGATCGACTGGAATCGCAGTGCTCTGGCGATCGAGCGCCAGGTGCGTGCATTTGATCCCTGGCCCGTCGCCGAAGCCGATGTTGCCGGCGAGCGCCTGCGCATCTGGTCGGCCTTGGCGCTGCCCGGCCTGGCCGATGCGGCGCCCGGCACGCTGCTCGCGGCCGGCCGCGAAGGTATCGACATCGCCACCGCCGACGGCATCGTCCGGCTTCGCGAAATCCAGCGCGCCGGCGGTCGCCGCATGGCCGCGCGTGACTATCTCAACGCGCGGCCCGACCTGAAGCGGCCGGCCGCATGAGCGATGTACGTGCGCTGGCCGCGCAAGCACTCGACCAGGTCGTCCGCGGCGGCGTGTCGCTGCGTGCTGCGTTCGCCCAGGTCGCGCCGCGTCTGGCCGACAGCCGCGATCGCGCGTTCCTGTCGGCGCTGTTGCATGAAGGCGCGCGCTGGTGGCTGCGCTACGACGCGCTGATCGGGCGCCTGCTGCAGAAACCGCTGCATCGGCGCGAGCCGGTCGTCCATGCGCTGCTCGTGCTCGGCCTCGTGCAGCTGGCCGTGCTGGCCCTGCCCGAATACGCCGCCGTGGCCGGAACCGTCGAGGCGACCCGCGCCCTCAAGCGGCCGCAGCTCGCCGGTCTCGTCAACGCCCTGCTGCGCCGTTTCCTGCGCGAGCGCGTGGCGCTCGAGGCCGTCATCGGCAGCGACCGCCTGCTGTCCAGTTCGCATCCGGCCTGGCTGGTGCAGCAGCTCGCGCGCGACTGGCCCGACGACGTTGATGCGATCCTCGCCGCGAACAACGCGCCCGCCGCACTGGTGCTGCGCGCCAACCGTCGCCGCACCACCCCAGCTGCGCTGACCGAGCGCCTGGTCGGTGCCGGCCACGCGGCCAGCATGCACGGCTGGCTCGCCGACGCCGTCGTGCTGGAAGACAGCACCGACGTGACCCATCTGCCCGGCTATGCCCAGGGCGAGTTCTCGGTCCAGGACGGCGCCGCCCAGCTAATGCCGGATCTGCTGGATCTGCACGACGGCCTGCGCGTGCTCGACGCCTGCGCTGCACCGGGCGGCAAGACTGCCCATTGCCTGGAGCGGCATGCGCTGGACCTGCTCGCGCTGGATCGCGATTCGCAGCGGCTCGCGCAGGCGCGCGAGAACCTCACCCGGCTCGGATTGCGCGCGGAGATGAACACCGGCGACGCCACCCAGCCCTCGGTCTGGTGGGACCGGCGTCTGTTCGACCGCATCCTGCTTGATGCGCCCTGCAGCGCGACCGGTGTGATCCGGCGCCAGCCCGACATCCGCCTGCACCGGCGCTCGGGCGATATCGAACGTTCCGCCGCGGAGCAGGCGCAACTGCTCGACGCGCTCTGGCCGCTGCTGCGTCCGGGTGGCCGCCTGGTCTATGCGACCTGCTCGGTGCTGCCGCGTGAGAACGCCGCGCAGGTCGGAGCGTTCCTCGCGCGCACCTCGGATGCGCAGCTCAACCACGATGCCGTGCCGGCGCGCTTCGGTCGCGCCGTCGCCACGGGGCGGCAGAACCTGCCGGGCGTCGACGGCATGGACGGGTTCTTTTATGCCGTTGTGGAAAAAGCCAACTGAGCGCCGCGGCCGCGCGCCGCGACGGTGGCTGCTGGCGCCGCTGCTGGCGCTGAGCCTGCAGGCCTGCACGCCGGGCGCGTCCAGCCTCAAGTTGGGCGGCGCGTATATCGACCAGCACGCCGGCATTGATGTGCTGGTGCTCGAGTGCGACTGGAAACCGAGCAGCGAGATGCTTGATGCGCTTGACCACGGCATTCCGCTGACCCTGCGGCTGGACCTCTCGCGCGAGCGTCATGGGCTGTTCGGCTGGCAGGTGCAGCAACGCGAGGAGCATCGTCTGGAGTTGCGCTATTTTCCGCTGTCGCGCAACTACCAGCTACGCGACCTCAATCGCGCGACCGTGCGTAGCTTCGGCGTGCGCGCCGCGGCGCTCGACGCACTGAGCCGCATCGAACTGCCGATCGCCGACGCGTCGATGCGCGCGATCGCGCCCGAAC
>JAAFHE010000394.1 GCA_013298265.1 Lysobacterales bacterium
CCGAATTCCTTCGCGCTCGCGCGTACGGTCGAGTTCTTCCGCATCCCGCGCAGTGTGCTGACGGTATGCCTGGGCAAGTCGACCTATGCGCGCTGCGGCATCATCGTCAACGTGACGCCGCTGGAGCCCGGCTGGGAAGGCCATGTCACGCTGGAGTTTTCCAACACGACCACGCTGCCCGCGAAGATCTACGCCAACGAGGGCGTGGCGCAGATGCTGTTCTTCGAATCGGACGAAGAATGCGAGACCAGCTATGCCGATCGCGGCGGCAAGTACCAGGGGCAGCGCGGCGTGACACTGCCGCGCACCTGAATGCTGCGCGTTGTACCGGTTTCCCACTGCGCCGCGCCAACTGCTGCACCAGGGCGCGCGGTGTTACGCTTTGCCTCCTACCCTTGTTTCCCATGACCCAGGACAGCCTGATGCACTACCGTGCCCTGAACCGGATTCTGCGTGGATCGATGCTGGCGCTGCTTTCCGCGCTGGCGCTTGCCGCCTGCGGCGGTCGTTCCCGTCCCGATGCCGTCGCGGCGCCGAATATTCCGGCCAGCTTCGACGTGACCCTGATTGCTGACAAGGACGGCCAGTACGACCTCGATGGAGCGACCCTGCCCGAAGAGGACGTCAAGGGTCACCTGCGCTACCTGCGCGATCAGAACAAGCCCGCGCAGAGCGTGTTCCTCAAACGCGTCGGCAAGCAGAAGGTGACCGAGCGCCATATCCAGGGCCTGGCCCGCATCGGCCTGGAACTGAAGGTGCGTACCTACCTGCAGGAAAAGGAAGGTATGGAGATCACCGAAGTGCGCACCGAGTCCACGACGAAGTAACGCGTGCCTTCAACCCACCGCCGCGGCGCCGACGTCGCGCAAACCGGAGTCGATGATGAAACGTATCCTGCTCGCGCTTTTCGCTACTTTCGGCCTGGCCTTCGCCGCTTACGCGGCCAAGGACGTCAAGGACGGCAATGCCTATGTCAAGGCGGTGGACACGGAACAGTTCCTGTTCCAGGGCAATCCGCTGGGCAAGAACATGCTGCTGGGCTCGTTGCAGGAACTCAAGGACGAAGGCAAGTTGACGGGCGTCGTGCTGCGCAATCCCGACAAGGCCAGTGCCCAGCACAAGCATCTGCTCAAGGTGATTGCCGACTATCTGCAGATCCAGGCCTACAGCGGCGACGGCAAGAATTTGCAGCCGCTGACCGAGTGACGACAACGGCTGCGGCGTCCCTGGGGACAGCGCAGCCGTCAGCGCGGGCGAGCGCCGTCGGCCTCGAACTTCTGCTGGATCATGTTGTCGTTTCTCCCTATGCGCTCTAGCCCATTCCGTATCGTATTGTCGATTGCGGCGCTGCTCGCCAGCGCCGCTGTCACGGCGGGTCCGATCACCTGGGCGCGCGAAAAACTCGGCCTGAAGCCCGAGGCGCCCAAGGCCGGAGTCGTCACGGCCCAGCCGGGCGCCATCACGCTTCTGCTCGACCAGCCCACGCGACTGCCGGTCGACGCGACCGCTCCAGAAGCCGAGCTGCCCCGTGGCCGCAGCTATTTCCGACGCGTCGAGCTCAGCAAGCCAGTCGACGAGGCGCTGATCCGGGTCCGCGTCATCGCCCAGGACTCCGCCGCCAGCAAGGGCCGCACGGTCTTCAAGCCGCTGCTCTATCTGCTCGATGACGAAGGCAATGTGCGCGAGACCGTTGCCGTCGATCCGCTGAGCATCGACATCCGCCCGTTCCAGACCACAGAACTGGTCGGCTGCGTAAAGGTCAAGCAGCTCAGCCGTTTCCTGGTCGCGACGGACGAGAAGGACGTGGGCAAGGCGTACGAGTCCGGTGCGCGCAGTTCGGTCAAGGCCTCATCCAAGGGCGGGTTCTACTATTCGACCGACCCGGTCAAGGTGAAGCTGCCGTATGCCGCCACCGGCGAGGTCGTGCTGACGGTCAGTGCGCCTTCGGCCAAGCTCTGTGAACCGGCCACCGCGGAGTCCGGCAAGGACAGCGGGAAAAAGCCCGACGACAAGTCCGCATCGGCTGGTTGACCGATGTCGCTTTTTCGCTAAATAAATAATTCCTGAATTTGAAAAATGTGCGTATCTGCGGGCCGTCGGGTCGATCTGGCCGTGCGCGTTTTGCATCCTCGCGCGACAGTGGCTGTTAAGGAGGATGCGATGACGCCGTCTGTGCCGCGGATGCCACGTACGCGCCTGTCGTGCTTGCTGTGGTCGGGTCTGGTCTTGTTTTAGTGCGTCGCGCCGGCAGCGACGCGTACGTCACGGCGTAGGGCGAGCGCGGTGTCGACGATGAGCGCAAGGCTCGCGACGATGACGTCGAGGCCGAGGCTCGGCGCGCCCGCATGCGCGACGGCCTGTTCGGGCAGGAATGGGATGTGCACGAAGCCGCCGCGCACCTGCGGCGTGTCGCGCAGGGCGTGCATGAGACCGTAGAACACGTGGTTGCAGACGAAGGTGCCGGCGGTCTGGGAGATTTCCGCCGGCAGCCCGGCAGCCTGCAACGCACGCAACTGCGCTTTGATGGGCAGGGTGCTGAAGTAGGCTGCCGGCGCGCCGCGGATGACCGGCTTGTCGACCGGCTGCTTGCCGGCGTTGTCGGCGATGCGCGCGTCGTCGATGTTGATCGCGACGCGTTCCAGCGACACGCGCGAACGGCCGCCGGCCTGGCCGACGCAGATCACAAGCACCGGCGTGTAACGCGCGAGTGCGGTGCGCAAGGCGCGCAGCGACTGTCCGAAACAGGTCGGCAGCTGCAGCGCGACGACCTGGTGTCCGCGCACGGTCTGTTGGTCCAGTCGGCGCACGGCTTCCCAGGAGGGATTGACGGTTTCACCGCCGAACGGGTCGAAGCCGGTCAGCAACACGCGCGGAAGATCGCTTTTCATCGGAACGCCAGGAAGTACATCAAGGCAATGTTGGTAGTGGCGAGCAGCACGGCGGTCGCGGCCTGCATGCGGATCACGCCGTAGCTGTCCTTGAGCTCCAGCAGCACGGCCGGCACGATGTTGAAGTTCGCCGCCATCGGTGTCAGCAGCGTGCCGCAGTAGCCGGTCAGCATGCCGAGCGCGCCGATCACGGCCGGGTCGCCGCCGTGCTGGCGGATCAGCAGCGGCAAGGCAATGCCGCCGGTCATGACCGGGAACGCCGCGAACGCGTTGCCCATGATCATCGTGAACACGATCATGCCCAGACCGTAGGCGATGGTGCAGGCGAGCCGGCTGTCGGTCGGTATGACCTGTCCGATCAACCCGGCCACGGCCGCGCCTACGCCAGTACTCTCGAACACGCCGCCGAGCGCGGCGAGCAGCATCGGCAGCACCACGGCCCAGCTTAGCTGGTCCAGCAGGCGGCTCGATTCGCGCAGCGCCTGCGCCGGTCGCGCGCGCGTGACGCGCAGTGCGAAGACGACGGCGACGCAGCAGCCCAGCGCCAGTGCCGGCACCGTCGCGTTGCTGGCCGGAAACAGGCGCCAGTCGCCGACGGCGAGGTAGGGGGCAAGCAGGAAGAGCACGGTCGTCACGAGCGGAACCATCAGCGCCGGACCGAACAGTCGGTGACCCAGCCGTTGCGCCGAGGCTTCGCGCGCCGTCGCGTCGGTTTCTCCCGCCGGTGAACGGCGCATCAGGCCCAGGCCGGCCAGCAGCGCCAGGATCACGACGGCGACGCCGACGAGCTGGGTCGGCAGGCGGTTGCCGGCCTTGTCGGCGGCGAGGATGCTGTCGCCGGCGGCGAAGGTGATGGCGATGATCGCCCAGAACGCGGCGTTGCCCCAGCGCCGCGCGCGCAGGTCGAAAACGGCGGCGGCGGCCAGCACCAGCGCGGCGAGCCACCACACATAGCTCAGCGCGATCATGTACGCGGCCTCGTCGTGCCGCGCTTCAGGCCGTACTGGAACACGACGATGCGCAGCGCGTGGATGACGAACGCCGCGATCGCGGTCGGTATCGCCCATAGCGCGATCGCGAGCGGTTCGAGCTGGATGCCGTTGGCGCTGTAGAACGTCTGGATCAGCAGCACGGCACCGAACGCGATGAAGATGTCCTCGCCGAAGAACAGGCCGACGTTGTCGGTTGCTGCGGCGAGCGCGCGCGTGCGTTCGCGCTGACCGTCGTCGAGATCCGGCGCGGTCTTGCGCGCCGCGGCCTCGGACATCGGCGCGATCAGCGGACGTACGGTCTGTGCCGGGCCGCCGATCGAGGTCAGCCCGAGCGCGCCGAGGATCTGGCGCAGCGCCATGTAGCAGATCAGCAGCAGCGACAGGCTCATGTAGTAGAGCCCGGCGATCCAGCGCTGCGCGTGTTCGCGCAGGCCCGCATGCTCGAGCAGCCCGATCACGGGCAGGGTCAGCACGATCAGCAACGGCGCACGCGTGGAGACGAAGGCCTTGCCGAGCAACGCGAGCTGGTCGGGCAGCGACAGGCCTGAGGCGAAGCCGCTGACAAAGCCCGCCGCGACCACGACGAGCATCGGATTGAGGCGCAGTGCGAAGCCCGCAACCACCGCGGCGACGCCGAGCAGGGGCCAGTAGTTCATGCGCGCGCTCCGGCCGTGGGCGCGGCGATCGTGATGCCGGCCTGTTCGAGCCCGGCGCGCAGGCGGCGCGCCAACGCCGCAGCGTCCGGCTTGTCGCCGTGGATGCACAGCGTGTCGGCCG
>JAAFHE010000395.1 GCA_013298265.1 Lysobacterales bacterium
CCCGGCAGAGGCGCGGCGTATGTTGTTGCCGCACGATCACCGCGGCGCCGGGCGGCGCCGCAGCCGCATCACGCAATCTTCTTGGCCTGGGCCTCGAACTCCAGCGCTTCGGCCACGGCCGGACGCGCGGCCACGCGCTCGACGAACTTCGCGATGCCCTGCCACTGGTTCAGATCGATGTGGAAGTATTTGCTCCAACCCAGCACGGTGAACAGATACGCGTCAGCGACGCTGAACCGGCTGCCGGTCAGATAGTCCTGCTTTTCCAGCAGCGGCGAGATCTCGGCGAAGCGCTGCGCGAGCTTGGTCTTCTGCGCGTCCTTGACCGAATCCGGATTGGCCGCATTGAACAGCGGGCTGAACTGCTTGTGGATTTCGGTAGAAATGAAATTCAACCATTCCTGTAGCTGGTAGCGCTCCCAGGTTCCGTTGGCCGGCGCGAGCTGCCTGTCCGGGACCTGGTCGGCAAGGTACTGCAGGATGGCCGGGCCTTCGGTCAGGATCTTGCCGTTGTCGAGCTGCAGGGTCGGCACGTAGCCCTTGGGATTGACCAGCTTGAAATCGGCGCCGTCAGCGGTCTTCTTGGTGGCCAGATCGACCTTGATCGCCTCGAACGGCAGGCCCAGCTCGCGCAACACGATATGCGGCGATAGCGAGCACGCCCCGGGGGAGAAATACAGTTTCATGCGGACACTCCTGGTTGTAAGGGTGGGCGCACCGGTGTCCCTGAATGTCGCAGCACCGGCGCGTCGCCGCTAACTGCGGCTGTAGCGGCGGCGATCAAGAGGCGCGTTGCGACTTCAACGTGAATGCACTGTTTCCCCGGCGGCAATGGCCGCATAGGCCAGAAGCCGCGCGCGGGCCGCGGCGCGGATCAGCCCAGCGCCCAGTCGGCAGCCGCCTCGGCGTGGATGCGGGTCGTATCGAAGGTAGGCACCGTGGAGTCGCCATCTCCGACCAGCAAGCCGATCTCGGTGCAGCCGAGAATGATGCCCTGCGCGCCGCGCAGGACAAGATCGGCCATGACGCGCCGGAAGACGTCGCGCGATTCCTCGCGTATCTCGCCGCGGCACAGTTCGTCATAGATGATGCGGTGCACCTCGTCGCGCTGCGCCGCCTCGGGCACCAGCACGTCCAGCCCATGCCCGGCCAGCCGCTCACGATAGAAATCCTGCTCCATCGTAAAGCGTGTGCCGAGCAGACCTACGCACTGCGGCCCCGCGGCACGGACGCACACTGCGGTCGCGTCGGCGATATGCAGCAGCGGCAGGCCGCAACCGGCTTCGATCTGCGCAGCGGCCTTGTGCATGGTATTCGTGCAGATCACGATGCACTGCGCACCGGCGCGCCGCAGCGCGGACGCGGCGTCAGCCAACTGACGCCCGGCCCCGTCCCAGTCGCCGTCGGCCTGCAGCCGCGCGATGTCGGCGAAATTCACGCTGTACATCAGCAGTGGTGCCGAGTGCAGCCCGCCGCGCGCATCACGCACGCGTTCGTTGATGATGCGGTAGTAGGGAATCGTCGATTCCCAGCTCATGCCGGCGAGGAGTCCCAAGATTTTCATCGGCCACGCTCCGCGATTGCAGTCAACCTTGCCATACCGTCAACGCACACCATCCCCACCCAACCCTCCGGCCCGTCGGGCGTTCAGAACGATGAGAACCTGCGGTTCTGAGCCATCATTACTGAACCCCCTTGAAGGGGAGGGCTAACCGTGGCACGGCGCAGTACAGTCAGCTCCCACACTTTCTGACGTCCGCCAGAAAAACTCTCCCCTTGAAGGGGGGCACGAGTGGTTGAGCCCCCGCTATTTCTTCTTCGGCGCGACGATATCGGTACAAGTCCCCTCGTACACTTCCGCCGCCATGCCGACCGATTCGCTCAGGGTCGGATGCGGGTGGATGGTCAGGCCGATGTCGGCGGCTTCGGCGCCCATCTCGATCGCGAGCGCGACTTCGGCGATGAGGTCACCCGCGTTCGGCGCGACGATGCCGGCACCGATGATGCGGTGCGTGGCCTCGTCGAAGATCAGCTTGGTGAAGCCTTCGGTACGGCCGATGCCGATCGCGCGGCCGGACGCGGCATGCGGGAACTTGCCGACGCCGTAGGCGATGCCCTGCTTCTTGGCTTCGGCTTCGGTCACGCCGACCCAGGACACTTCGGGATCGGTGTAGGCGACGCTGGGAATCACGCGCGCGACGAATTCGCTCTTGTGGCCGGCGGCGACTTCCGCGGCGACCTTGGCCTCGTGCGTGGCCTTGTGCGCGAGCATCGGGTTGCCGACGAGATCGCCGATCGCAAAGATGTGCGGCACATTCGTGCGCATCTGCTTGTCGACCGGAATGAAGCCGCGCTCGGTGACGTTGACGCCGGCCTTGTGCGCATCGAGCTTGCCGCCGTTGGGCGTGCGGCCGATCGCGACGAGGACGCGGTCGTACGTCGTCGGTTCGGGTGCCTTGTCGCCTTCGAAGCTCGCGACGAGGCCTTCGGCCTTGGCTTCGATCTTGGTGACCTTGGTCTTGAGGTGGATGCCCGCGTAGCGCTTCTGCAGGCGCAGCAGCAGCGGACGCACGAGATCCGGATCGGCGCCGGGCATGAGCTGATCGAGCAGTTCGACCACGGTGACTTTCGTGCCGAGGGCTTCGTAGACGCAGGCCATCTCCAGACCGATGATGCCGCCGCCGACAACGAGCAAGGACTTGGGGATATCGGCCAGATCCAGCGCATCAGTCGAATCCATCATGCGCTTGTCGTCCCAGGGGAAGCCTGGCAGCTTCACCGCCTGCGAGCCCGCGGCGATGATGGCGTTGTCGAAGCGCACGAGCTTCTTGCCGTCAGGACCGTCGACCTCGAGTTCGTTCGGTGACACGAATTTCGCGACGCCGGTGACGGTGGTGACCTTGCGCTGCTTGGCCATGCCGGCCAGGCCGCCGGTGAGCTGCGCGACGACCGCGGTCTTGTGCGCGCGCAGCTTGTCGAGATCGATGACCGGCTCGCCGAAGCTGATGCCGTGGGAAGTGAACTGGCGCGCCTCGTCGATGACGCGCGCCGCATGCAGCAGCGCCTTGGACGGAATGCAGCCGACGTTGAGACACACGCCGCCGAGCACTGGATAGCGTTCGATCAGGACCACACGCTGACCGAGGTCCGCTGCGCGAAAGGCCGCGGTATAGCCGCCGGGACCGGCGCCGATCACGACGACCTGGGCTTCGATGTCGGCCTTGCGGCCGGTGGCCGGCACGGCAGAGGGCGTCGGACCCGTCGGCGCGGCGGCGGATTTGTCCGCGGCCGCGGCAGGCTTGTCGTCTGCGGGCTTAGGAGCCGCGGAGGTTGCGGCCGCCTTGCTCGCTTCGGGCGCTGCGGCTTTCGCCGCCGGCGCCGCGGCGCTGGTGGCAGCCTCGGTGTCGATCAGCGCGACAACGGCGCCTTCGGCCAGTTCATCGCCGAGTTTGACGCGGATTTCCTTGACCACGCCGGCGACCGTCGACGGCACTTCCATCGTGGCCTTGTCCGACTCCAGCGTGACCAGTCCCTGTTCCTTCTTGATCGTGTCGCCGACCTTGACCAGGACTTCGATCACCGGAACCGAGACGCCGCCGATGTCGGGCACTTTGACTTCTGTCGTTGCCATTATATCTGCTCCTTGTCCTGCGAGGCGGCTGCGGCGCGAAACATCTGCTTGAGTGCGTCGCGCCGCGATTCGAATTCGGCGAGGGGATGGGGGTCGGCCTGCGGCCTGACCTGGTCAGGCGCGGGGACCGATGCTTTGGATACCGTGGTTTCCACGACCGGCGCGGGTCCGAAGGTCCTGGCGACTGCGGCCGGTGCAGCCGAGGGCGTTCCGGCAGCGGGCTTCGTGCTCGCCGTCGGCGGCGCACTCGCGGCCGCGCTGCCGTTGAGCAGGCCGCGCACGCGCTCCTGCAACGCGAGCATCTCGTCACGCTCGCTGCGCAGACCGGCCAGGTTCTCCAGCCGGTTGAGCTGCCGTTCGCGACTCAGCTCGCGGTATTTGCGGTTGGCGTAGGCCATCGACTGGCGGATGTCGGGCAAATGGATTTTTTCCACTTCTTCCGGCAGCGCGTCGAAACTGATGTAGTTTTCCTCGATCCACAGGCCGCGCCGGCGCGCGACGATGCGGCTTTCGCGCTCCTCGAAGAACAGCCGCGGCCAGTCCGTGTCCGGCGGTTCGCGATCCAGGCGCAGGAACAACACGCGCAGCGAATCGTGCACGCGCGACCAGGTCGTGCGGCTGAGATCGAGATCGACGATGCGGACGTCGTCGAAGTCCGCATCGGGTGCGTCGGGCTGCCTCACCGGGCGCGCTTCAGAGCAGCGTGCGGCGCATGTCGGCGAGCACCTGGCCCAGATAGGCGGTGAAGCGCGCGGCCGAAGCACCGTCGATGACGCGATGGTCGTAGCTCAGCGACAGCGGCAGGATCAGACGCGGCTGGAAGGCCTTGCCGTCCCATACGGGCTTGGTCGCCGACTTGGACACGCCGAGGATCGCGACTTCCGGCGCATTGACGATGGGCGTGAAGCCCGTGCCGCCGATGCCACCGAGCGAGGAGATCGAGAAGCAACCGCCGGACATCTCGGCCTGGCCGAGCTTGCCGTCGCGCGCCTTCGCGGCGAGTTCGCCG
>JAAFHE010000396.1 GCA_013298265.1 Lysobacterales bacterium
GCACCTCGACGGCGACCAACCCGACCCGCGTCTACGCGGCGGCCGGTACCTATACGGTCACGCTGACCGTCACCGACAATGCCGGTGCGACCAACACCAAGACCGGCTCGGTCACGGTGTCCAGCGGCGGTGTGCAGACCTACACCAACACGACGGACTTTGCCATCACCGACAACGCCACGGTCGACAGCCCGATCGTCGTGTCGGGCCGCACCGGCAATGCCCCGACCAACGCCTCGGTCAGCGTCAGGATCCTCCACACCTGGCAGGGCGACCTGAAGGTCGATCTCGTGGCGCCGGATGGCTCGCTGTACAACATCCACAACCGCACCGGCAACAGCACGGACAACGTCATCAAGACGGTAACGTTCAACCTGTCCAGCGAAGTGCTCAACGGTACGTGGAAACTGCGCGTCAGCGACAACGCTAGCGGCGATACCGGCAGGATCGATAGCTGGAGCATCACGTTCTGATCGGACGTTCAGGCGAGTAGCCTGAAGCGAAGGATCGGCAACCTGCAACAGACAACGGCGGGCTCCACGGAGCCCGCCGTTTTGTTGATCGAAGCTCTGATGCGTCACTCCGTCAATCGGCGGATCACCAGCTGGCCCACCTTCCCCACACTCGTTCGTAGCGAGGCCGTCGAGCGCGCCGCGGGCTTCAGTGAGGGCGAAGGCGTAGCCCGACACTGCGTCGAGCCGACAGGAGGGAGCAGCGCGCGCCAGAGCGAGCCTATCGGCGGCCGCAGTAGTGAGGGGTGTGAGAAATGCGGGCTTGGTGCGATACCGGGTGTCGGCGGCGGTACTGCGCCCTGCAATGCGCGATGTCCCGATGCGGCCTGTTGTCACCTCGCGGCAAGCACTATCGCAGCGCCCAGACGACGCGATAGCGACGTCTGCTGTTTTTCTCAGATCTGCCGCGCCGGATCGCTGAGTTCCAGTTCGCGCAGCACCACGCCGGCCTGGGTGCGGTTGCGCACGCCGAGGCGGTCGAAGATCGCGGTCAGGTGTGCCTTGACGGTGCGTTCCTGCACGTCGAGCCGATCGGCGATCTGCTTGTTGAGCAGTCCTTCGGCGACCAGCACGAGCACGCGGAACTGCTGCGGCGACAGGCTGGCCAGTCGTGCGGCGAGATCCGCGTCCTGGGCCGAGGACTGCGAGCGCGCGACGCTGCTGCGCAGCGTGGCCGGTAGCCATTGCTCGCAAGCGAGCACGGTGCGGATCGCGTCGCGCAGCTCTTCGAAGCCGGAACTCTTGGGCAGAAAGCCGGCGGCGCCGTGATCGAGCGCGCGGCGCACGACGCGCGGATCGTCGTTGGCGGAGACCACGACGACGGCAACGCCGGGATGCTGCGCGCGGATCGCCGCGAGCCCGGCCAGCCCGTGGTTGCCGGGCATGTGCAGGTCGAGCAGGACCAGGTCGATGTCCGGCTCGCGTTCCAGTGCCGCGAGCACACTCTCCAGCGAATCGGCTTCACGCACCTGCAGGTCGGCCACCGCGTCGGCCGCCGCGCCGCGCAGCGCGGCACGGAACAGGGGGTGGTCATCGGCGATCAGCAGGGAAGGCATGGCAGGGCCACTGTAGCAGTCGCGGCGGGGCGCGCGCCGCTACTGCACGGTCCAGCCGCCATCCACGGTGATGGTGTGGCCGGTGATGTTGCGCGCCGGCGGCGAGATCAGGAATGCGGTGATGCCGGCCAGTTCGTCGAAGCCGATGAACACGCCCTTGGGCATGGGCTTGAGCATCACGTCGCTGACGACCTGCGATTCGGGAATGCCGCGCGTGCGCGCCTGGTCGGCGATCTGCTTGTCGACCAGTGGTGTCTTCACGTAGGTCGGGCAGATCGTGTTGATCGTGATGTCGGTGTTCGCGGTTTCGAGCGCGATGACCTTGGAAAAACCGATCAGTCCGTGTTTGGCCGCGACATAGGCGCTCTTGAAGGGGCTGGCGACCAGCGAATGGATCGAGCCGATATTGACGATGCGGCCGAAACCGCGCTCGCGCATGCCGGGCAGCAGCGCGCGGGTCAGGCGCGCGACGCCGACGAGCATGACCTGGATCAGAAAGTCCCACTTGTCGATCGGGAATTCTTCGAGCGGCGCGACGTGCTGCAGGCCGGCGTTGTTGACGAGTACGTCGACGGGACGTGTGACCGCGGCCACAGCGGCCGCGACACTGTCGTCGGAGGTCACGTCCAGGGCGAGCGCTTCGACCGAGCCACCGGCGGCGAGGATCTGTGCGGCGACGGCGTCGACCGCGGCGCGATTGAGGTCGGTCAGCACGATATGGTGGCCGGCGGCGGCCAGCTCCGTGGCGATGCCGGCACCGATGCCACTGCCGGCGCCGGTGATGAGGATGCAGCGTTGAGTCATTGCGAGGTCTCCATGGCCCAGCCTAGCAACCTGGCTGGGCGCCGGCGTGGTACGAAAGTACGATAGCCGAGCATATCCGGCTTGGTAGGGTGGGCGAATGACTATCGCATCGATGCCGCGCGCTTCCGTTCTTGCCCTGACGCTACTGCTGGCCGCTTGCGACCGCGCGCCGCCGGCGGCCGTACCGGCCACGACACCTCCGCCCACTGCCAAGACGGCGCCGCACGGTGCCACGGGGACGACCGCGATGTTCACCGCCCAGCGCATCAGCGAGCACCGCGACGGCGACGACTTGCTCAGCGCCGGGCTAGGCCTCGACGGCCTGCGCGCGATGACACCGCCAGCGTTTGCGAATCCCGATGCGCCGACCGCTGCGGAACTGCGCCGCCGCGCGCTCTGGGCCAACTGGCGCGGGATCGCCGACCTGACCCCGGCCGGCGGCTTCGGCACGATCTACGGCGCCATGCCCAGCGTGCCCGGACGCGAATTCCACGCTTTTGCCACGCTGCCCGGTGCAAAGCAGCCGCACCGTGTGCTCACGCAGATTCCCGATGGGTTCGATGCAAAGAAGCGCTGCCTCGTCGTCACGGCTTCGTCCGGCTCGCGCGGCATCTACGGCGCGATCGCGGTCGCCGGGCCCTGGGCTCTGCCCAAGGGTTGCGCCATTGCCTACACTGACAAGGGCGCCGGTACGGACTATTACGACCTCGCCGAAAAGCGCGGCGTGCGCATCGACGGCACGCTCGGCGGCGCCGACGAAGCGCTCGCGTTCAAGCCCGACAGCGCGGCCACAAGCGGCATCGCGTTCAAGCACGCGCACTCCCAGGACAACCCCGAAGCCGATTGGGGCCGGCATGTGCGCCAGGCCGCCGAATACGGCCTGCAGGCGCTGGCCGAAGCGCTGCCGCAGCAGGCACCGTTCACGTTCGACAACACGCGCGTGATTGCGGTCGGCATTTCCAACGGCGGCGGCGCGGTGCTGCGCGCGGCAGAACTCGACGGCAAGTGGCTGGCGGGGGTCGTCGCCGGCGAGCCGAATATCTACGTCGACGCGCCGGGCGCGCGTGCCCTCTACGACTACACCACCGAAGCCGCCTTGCTGATGCCCTGCGCGCTGCCCAAGCTCGGCCTGCCTGCCGTGCCCGACATCGACAAGCGCTGCGCCGCGGCCGTCGCGGCCGGTCTGATCCAGGGCGCGGATCTGCCGGCGCAACAGGCTGCGGCCTATGACGCGCTGCGCGCGAATGGCTGGACCGACGAAGCGCTGCGTGCCGGCTCGATCAGCGTCGCGTTCGATCTGTGGCGTGCCGTCGCGGTGACCTATGCCTCGGCCTACGGACGCTACGGCGCCGGCGAATCGCCATGCATCAGCGGGTTTGCCGCGCTCAACGCCGACGGTACGGTGCGCGCAAATACCGCTGCCGAGCGCGCGGCCTGGTGGTCGGATGCGAGCGGCATTCCGCCGGGGGCCGGCGTCGCGTTCCAGGTCGCCAAGCCCGGCGAGCCGCACGATGCACTGAACTGCCTGCGCGCACTGTGGACCGGCAGCGATGCGGCCGCGACGCGCGTCAAGCAAGGTATCGCCGCGACGCGGGCCGGACTGCCGCGCAAGGACCTGCCCATTGTCGTGCTGCATGGCCTCGACGACGGACTCGTGCCGGCCGCGTTCAGCAGCGCGCCCTATGTCGCAATGGCCAAGGCCGGCGGTGCGGATCTGCGCTACTGGCAGGTTCGCCACGCGCAGCATTTCGATGCCTTCCTCGGCCTGCCGCAATACGGCGCGAACTATGTGCCGCTGCTGCCCTACGTCTACAGCGCGCTCGACCGCGTCTGGGCGCATATCGACAGCGGCGCGGCGCTGCCCGACGACGCGGTCATCCAGACCACGCCGCGCGGCCTGGGCAAGGCGCTGGACGCCAGCCATCTCGCGCTGCCGCAGTAGGCGTCGCAACGGGCGGATGGCCGCTTCCCGCTGGCACGCCGGCAGGCCGATCCGCCGCTGGTCAGGTGCGGTGCCGCGGGTACCGTCGAGGCTCCTGCCATTCTCGACGGAAGAACCCATGTCCGAGCGTCATGCCGGCTGCAGTTGCGGCGCACTGCGCATCAGCGCCCGCGGCGAGCCCGTGCGTATCTCGATGTGTCACTGCCTTGCCTGCCAGCGCCGCACCGGCAGCGTATTCGCTGCGCAGGCGCGCTTTCCGCGCGAGCTGGTTCACATCGACGGCGATGCCCGCGAATACCAGCGTGTCGCCGACAGCGGCAACACGCT
>JAAFHE010000397.1 GCA_013298265.1 Lysobacterales bacterium
CAGGCTGACATTGCCACGCTGCCGGGGCAGGCAATGTTCAATTTTTGAGAATTGCTCAGCAGTGATCTCCATGTGCGAATTGTCACAGATTTCGATCGACTAACCAATAGTGTTAACACGCCCTAGATATAGACCCCGAAACCGGGGCGTTGCATAACATGTTCACCTTGGTACACGGTGGAGTCAAACGGATTTTCCCTGCCCGCCATCAAGCACTTGTCTGAGTGCGCGCGGCCGCCGAACGGGGTGAGCATGTGCCGTTACTCAACGTAAATGCGGGCGTATGCGTATGACGATGAAAGCACGGGTGTAGCAGCGGTTGCGGCGGGTGCGGAGATGAAGCGCGCTCCGCGCTTGTTCGATGAAATTCGCCGTGCTATCCGCGTCAGACACTTCAGCAGGCGAACCGAGCAGGCGTATCTGGGTTGGGCTAGACGGTTCATCCTGGCCAACAACAAGCGCCATCCTCGGGAACTGGGCGGGCTGGAGGTGGAGGCTTTTCCAAGCGACCTTGCGGTACGCGGAGACGTGGCGGCGGGAACCCGGAATCAGGCCTAGTCAGACATCTTCTCCCTGTATCGGGACGTGCTGATCGTCGATCTGCCGTGGATGGATGGCGTGGTGCCGGCGAAGCGAGCGCAACGTGTGCCCACGGTGTTGTCACGCGCTGAGGTGACGACGCTTCTGGCTTTGCTGGAGGGGCGCAGTGGGTTGATCGCGAGTTTGCTTTATGGCACGGGCATGCGCTTGATGGAGTGCCTGCGACTGCGCGTCAACGATGTGGATTTCGGTCGCTGTGAGATCCCGATTCGGGATGGCAAAGGAAAGGATCGTCGAACCCTGTTGCCGCGCGCCCTGGTTGAGCCCGTGCAGATGGAAATTCAACGCGTGCGCGTTATGCACTCGGTCGATTTGGCCGCCGGGTTTTGCGAGATCTGCTTGGCCCATGCGTCGGTGCGGAATATGTGAATGCGGCGCGTGATGTTGCCTGGCAGTACATGTTTCCTTCGGCCAAACGATTCTTTGATCGGCGCGCCGGATTGCAACGGCGGCATCACCGACTGAGCACTGCGTTCGCGTCGCCGTGCGGGTTTGCCGCGACGCGGCGCAAAGCGGGTCGCAGGCGTCGTGCCTGTGCCCTGACGTGACGCCATCCCTGGCGCCGGTCGAACGGGCTTCCCGCCCCGGCCACGTCAGAACAGCGGCGCACGAACGAACCGACGAGGAAGGTCCGTGCATAGGCCGCCAACCGCTGGCGATGCAACATCGCCCACATCAGGAGTGGTGCACCCACGAGCCAGTACGCGATCCAGCCGAACGCGAGCGAGTGCGCGCGTGCCGCGGGCAGCAGCAGTACGCCGGCGATGCCGAGGTATAGCCAGATTTCGATGAGGCGCGCGATCAGGGTGGATTCGTGCGGGTAATCGACAGGCTGTGGCGACCGGTTCGGGTGCATGACGTGCTCCGCTCGTGAGTGCGGGGCCAGTGTGTGCAGCGCCAGTCTCAGATCCTGCGAGTGCGGTCAAAGTCGCGTGACATAATCCGCGCACATCTTCGGGAGGCGGCGCGTGGAAACCCACACCATCCTGCAATACACGGTCGTGCTGCTGGCCGCTGCCGTCATCGCCGTGCCGATCGCCAAGCGTTTCGAGCTCGGCGCCGTGCTCGGCTATCTGATCGCCGGCGCGGTGATCGGCCCCGCCGGACTGAAGCTGCTGCAGAACCAGGACGGGATCGCGCACATCTCCGAACTCGGTGTCGTGCTGCTGCTGTTCGTCATCGGACTGGAACTGTCGCCGCAGCGCCTGTGGGTCATGCGCAAGGCGGTCTTCGGCGCGGGGTTGGCGCAGGTGCTTGCGACCGCGGGCATCATCGCGGCCATCGCCGTCTTCGCGTTCGACATGCAGCCCAAGTCGGCTGTGATCGTGGGTCTCGGGCTCGCGCTGTCGTCGACCGCGTTCGGATTGCAGCTGCTGGCCGAGCGCAAGGAACTCACTTCGCCACATGGTCGCCAGGGCTTCGCGATCCTGCTGTTCCAGGATCTCGCCGCGATTCCGATTCTTGCGGTCGTGCCGGTGCTCGCCGTCGGCCAGGGCGCGGCGGTCAACACGATCGAGGCAGGCAAGGTCGTCGGCACGATCGCGCTGGTCGTGCTGGCCGGTCGCTTCCTGCTGCGCCCGGTCTTCCGCATCGCGGTGAACGCGCGCATCCCGGAAGTGTTCACGGCGACGGCGCTGCTGGTCGTGATCGGAACGGCCTGGCTCATGGAACTGGCCGGAATCTCGATGGCGCTGGGCGCGTTCCTTGCGGGACTGCTGCTGGCGGATTCCGAATACCGGCACGAGCTCGAATCGCAGATCGAACCGTTCAAGGGACTGCTGCTCGGCCTGTTCTTCGTCAGCGTCGGCATGGCGGTCGATCTGGGCCTGCTGCTGCGTGAGCCCTGGCTGGTGCTGGGCCTGACCGCGAGTCTGCTGCTCATCAAGGCGGTGGTGCTGTTCGTGGTCGGCAGCAGCATTGGCGGCCTGGACCGCTGGCAGTCGCTGTCGCTGGCCGCGGTGCTCGCGGCCGGCGGCGAATTCGCGTTCGTCGTCTTCCAGCTCGCCGCCGGCAACAAGCTCATCGATGCGGGTGTGCATGGCATGCTGACCCTGGTCATCACGCTCTCGATGGCATTGACGCCGCCGCTGCTGCTCGTTTTGAGCCGATTCATTCGGGCGCGCGAGCACAAGCCCGAGCGCGAATTCGACCGCATCGACGGCGATCCGCCGCGCGTGATCATTGCGGGCTTCGGCCGCGTCGGCCAGATCGTCGCGCGCGTGCTGCGCGCGCAGAAGATTCCGTTCACGGCGCTGGAAAACTCGATCGAGCAGGTCGACGCCTCGCGCCGTTTCGGCAGCACGATCTATTTCGGCGACCCGAGCCGCCCGGAACTGCTGCGCGCCGCGCACGCGGACAAGGCCGAGATCTTCGTGCTCGCGACCGACGACCCGGAAGCGAACGTGCGAACCGCGCGGATGGTCAAGCGCATGTATCCCAACCTCAAGATCTTCGCGCGTGCACGCAATCGCCAGCATGCGTTCCGGCTCATGGATCTCAACGTCGACGGGGTGATTCGCGAGACGCTCGAAGGCAGCCTGGACCTGACCCGCCAGGTGCTCGAAGCGCTGGGCCAGCCGCCGCGCGTCGCACAGGAGCGCGTCGCCCAGTTCCGCGCGCACGACGAGGCGCTGCTCAAGGCGCAGCATCTGCTGTATGACGATGACGCTGCGCTGATCCAGTCAGCACAGGATGCGCTGGTCGAACTCGAGCAGATCTTCGCGGCCGACACGACCGAGACGCTTGGGCAGAAATGGATAGGCGGTGTCAATCGCGAATGGTGAAGCAACCGGTCGTAGCTTTGCGAGTTCGGCCGTGACGGACAAGTATCGAGGCGCTGAGGTTGGAAACCGGCGAACGCCCGCCGCGGCCGTTACTGCCGGCTCACTCCTGATCACCCATTCCGCACTTCAGCGATGATTGGCCGGCTGGCGCAGCATCTGCGCGAGGCTCGGAATCGCCGTGCTGGAACCCAGTTCGGCCGCAACATCCGCATAGCCGAGCAGCTCGGCGAGATCTGCCGGCCGGCGCCCTAGGCTGTCCCGGATATCCCGCTCGGCGCCGCGTGCGAGCAACTGGCGCGCGCAGCCGAGCAGGCCGTGGATCGCGCACGCATGCAGCGCGCTGACGCCGCGGTCGTCCTGCGCATCGAGACTGGCAGCGAAGTCCAGCAGCAGCGCGACGAGGTGCGCGAGCTGAGCCGGATCGCAGGGCGAGCCCGGATCGGCGCGGCCGCCGACCAGCAGTAGCAGCGGAGTCTGGCCCTTGGCGTTGCGTGCGTTAGGGGCCGCGCCCAGGCGCAGCAGCACTTCAAGCACGGCGCGCGCACGCATTCCCGCATGGCCGAAGGCGTAGTGCGCGGCGGCGTGCAGCGCAGTCGAGCCCTTCTCGTCGGCGAGGTTGGCATCGGCACCGCTGGCCAGCAATTTCTCCACCAGTTCCGGAAAACCCAGCGCCGCGGCAATCATCAGCGTGGTGCCGCCGCCGGGCAGGCGCCGGTCCAGCGCGGCGCCGCGCGCGAGCAACAGGTCGACGACAGCGTCGCGGCGCGCGCTCGTCGCGGCCGACAGGCAGGTCGCGCCGCCCGCGGCCGCGTGCTCCACATCCGCGCCGCGGCTCAGCAGGAGCTGCACGACATCGCCATGCCCGTGGCCGCAGGAACGCAGCAGCGCCGTTGCGCCCTGCGCGTCGGTGCCTTCCAGCGGCAGACCCAGGATCAGCAGGCGATCGACCGCCGCCGCGTCGCCGTGCGCGGCCGCAGCGACCAGATCTTCCGCACGCAGGCGTCGCCGCGGCAGCCGCCACTTCGGCCAGTGCAGCCAGTGCTGCAGCGATTTGCCGCCGCCGCCGAGTGCGCGGCCTAGCGCAGTTTCGCCGTCGTTGGAGGCCAGCTCCGGATCGGCGCCGTGACGGATCAGCGACTGCACGACACCATCGACCTGCGCCGGCGGCAGGCCCAGTGCCGCATGCAGCGGCGTGCGGCCGCCCTGGTCGCGCGCATTGGGGTCGGCGCCGCACGTGACCAGGGCGGCCG
>JAAFHE010000403.1:0-3085 GCA_013298265.1 Lysobacterales bacterium
ATCGTCGACTGTGCGTCGGAATTCCCGCCCCAGGCCGAATTGCTTCTGCATATCAGCGCACCGCAAAGCATCTGCGTCAATGCCGCTGACACCGTCGAGGCGATTCACAATCATTTTGGATTTGCCTACCTCCAGGCCGAGCACCGGAACCGCCGCAGGATGCACGCGGGTCGGGTGGCCCTGGTCATCGGCCTGGGCGTGATGGGCATCAGCCTGACCTTGCGAGCGCTTCTTGGTGCCTGGGCTATGGCCCCGTTCGGCACCGTCGTCGCCGAGGGGCTGCTGATTCTCGGCTGGGTGGTGCTCTGGCGTCCCGCCGAGATCCTGCTGTTCGAGCGCTGGGAAAGCCGGCAACAACGACTGTTGCTCAAGCGTCTGGCGCAGGTCCGTACGGAGTTCAGCATTGTTCCCGGCGATCCGCCGTGAGTCGTGCGATCCGGACCGGCATCGCGCCGCGTCGACGACGTATTCCAGCCCCACGCGCCTGGCGGTTCCCGTGCGTAGCCCTGTTCGAGGAAACCCTGTTCTGCGGCTTGGTGTTTCCGCGACTGGTCGCGGGTCTGTGGGAGTGGGGCGCTCAATCCTGCTGGGCCAGGTGTTGACTGCCCGCCCTTGGGGCAATCCGGATAGGCGCGGCGCTACCCTGGTCTTGGCCGCCGTCGAGCTGTTGCCCGGTGCTGTGCTGCTCGGCCTGGCGCTGCGTCGCTGGTCGATCGGTGCCAGGCCCGGGGGCTTTCCCGCGCCGGTGACGCAGTAGACTCGCCTGCGACATTTCGCATCGTCCACGAGCACCGCGGCCGATCACGTCCCATGCCCTGGAGGGTTGCGATGCAGTCCATTGATGTCGGCAGTCCTGCCGATCGGATCGCCGGCGGTCTCGTCGGCCTGCTGGTCGGCGACGCGCTCGGTGTTCCGTATGAATTCCGCGCTGCACGGGATCTGCCGCCGTTCGAGCAGATCGATCTGCAGCCGCCGCCGGATTTCGCGCGTTCGCATGCGCGTGTGCCACCGGGTACCTGGTCGGACGACGGCGCGCAGGCGCTTTGCCTGCTCGCGTCGCTGCTGCACGGTGGACAGATGGACTTGCGTGATTTCGCGAACAGGCTGGTCAACTGGCGCGACTACGGCTATCTCGCCGTCGACGGCGATGTGTTCGACGTCGGCATCCAGACCGCGTACGCGATCCAGGCGCTGCGCGACGGAGCGGACCCGACGCAGTCCTCGCCCGTGGACGAGCGCCGCAACGGCAATGGTTCGCTGATGCGCGTATTGCCGCTCGCGCTGTGGCATGCGGGCAGCGATGCCGAACTGATGCGCGACGCCGCGTTGCAGTCGCAGCCGACGCACGCGCATCCACGTGCTCATGTGGCCTGCGCGTTCTACTGCCTCTGGGCACGGGCCGAGCTACGCGGCGAGATGGGAAGCTGGGCAGCGGCGGAAGACAGTCTGCGGCGCCACGCGGATGAGGCGGGACTGCCGGTGGCGGAAATCGACCTCGTGCTCGATTCGCGCCAGGCGCAGCAGGTCAGCGGCAGCGGCTACGTCGTCGACACCCTGTGGTCAGCACGTCAGATGATCGATCGCGAAACCTGTTACGCCGATACCGTGCGCTCGGCAGTTGCGCTCGGCAACGACACCGATACCACCGCGGCCGTGGCCGGCGGCATTGCCGGCATCCGCTTCGGACTGCACGGGATCCCGTGCAGTGGCGCGATGCGCTGCGCGGGCGTGAACTCCTTGATCCGCTGCTCGAAGCGTTGCTCGCGAAGGCTGCGCCCCGTGCCTGGAAAAACGCCGCGCGCTGAGCCGCGCTGCGCGCCGTGCGCGGATCTACTGCAGCCCGTTGTAGAAGATCCGGTCCGGCAACGGCCCGGTGTTGTTGCTGATCCGCAACGACAGGAGGTGGCCGCGGTCCGGATCGGTGGAGATAAAGAACGTGCCGGCGAAGTACGGCCGGCCGCGTGCGTCGAGATGCAGCTGGCCCGCCGCATTCGGACCGGGATCGGCAAGCCCGCTGCCGCCGATGAAGCACAGGCCACTGTTGCCGGTCAGGCAGTTGCCGTAGTTCGTGAGCGGCGCGAGGGTTGCGCCGAATCCCTGGGCGATGAACAGGTTCGGGCCCGGGCCGCTGTCACCCGTGGCGATGACGCGCGTGCCGATGCCGTCGGAAAAGCGCACGCCGGTGAAACGCGCGTTGCCGCTGACGCCGTCCTCGAGCCTCTCGTCTTGCTGGACGCCCGTGCCGCTGAAGCGCGCCACAGCGGCGCGCCTTGCCGAGCCGTCGTCGGAATACGTCGTGCCGGCGACCACGATGTCGTTGTTGCTCGCCACGTCGATGCCGAGGATTTCGTCGGAATGCGCACTCAGCGTACCGAAGTAGTACACGCGCTTGCCGTCGCTGATCCCGGTATAGCCGGCGTTGAGCGTGCAACTGGTATTGCAGAACGCCGTATCGAGCGAACCGTCCTTGTTGAGCTGCGCCAGGACCGGCCGCGTGCGCGAGATCGCGCTGTCGAGCGCGATGCCGCCGAGCACGATCTTGCCGTCGTTGCGCACGGCTACGGCGTTGGCCTGGTCCACCCGCGAGTTCGGGCCGAGGTCGAAGAACACCGTGGCCTTGCCGTCGCCGCTGAAGGTCGTATCCAGGCTGCCGTCGCCGGCGCGCAGGCGCGCGATCGCAAAGTCGCTGTCGGCGACCGACGCGCGTTGTGCCGAGCCGGCCACGATGATGTTGTCGTCGCGGTCCACCGCGACGGCCAGCGGATAGTCGTTGTTGCCCTGTCCGAGGCCGAAATTGACGATGGTGCCGCCGTCGCCGGCAAAGCTCGTGTCATCGCTGCCATCGGCATTGAACCGCACGACACCGAAGTCCATGCCGTCGGCACCCGCGCCCTGGTAGTTGCCGACCACGATGATGCGCCCGCGGCTATCCACCGTGGCAGCCCTTACCGATTGCAGCGCCGCGGCCTTGATGCGTGATCCGACCGAGACGGCATTCGAGTTCCAGCGGTCGATGCCGATGCATACCGGATCGCCGCAGACCCCCGGCTGGTTCGGCCAGGCGAACACCAGCGTTTGGTCGCCG
>JAAFHE010000403.1:3095-4581 GCA_013298265.1 Lysobacterales bacterium
GCTGGTCTGGCGGAATGCCGGCTCAATCTGTTCGGCTGTGCTGGCGGCGCTCGCAGCCGCGAGCATCAAGGTACCGAGTAAACGGGAAACACGCATGGCAGGACTTCGCTGCGAGAAGGACAGCGGAGAAATACGCAGGCCGGGCAACAGCCATGACATACGCGATTCCCGACAGGCATGATTCCCGACAGGCGCGATTCCCGTGCCGTAGCGTCCGTTCTCCTGCGGCCGGCCCCAGCGGGGGCGCCTGTGACGGCCTTCTGGTAGGCTTTCCGGCTGTCCGGCCGCCTCTTGGCTGGGGGCACACAGATGTGCCGACGCGGAAAACCGCCGGATGGCGGTGACATACCGACTCGAATAACCGCCGGACGGCGGCTATTGGAGACAACCATTTGGGGACCTTGGAGCGACCGTAGCGCATGAAAACCCTGCTCGTGACTGGTGGCGCCGGCTTCATCGGCGGCAACTTCGTGCTTGATCTGCTGGCCCAGGGCGGCTTTCGCGTGATCAACCTGGACAAGCTGACCTATGCCGGCAATCTCGATACGCTGGCTCCGCTGAAGACGAACGCGGACCATGTCTTCGTCCAGGGTGACATCGGCGACGCTGCGCTCATCGAATCCCTGCTGGCGGAACACAAACCCGACGCGGTCGTGAACTTCGCCGCCGAGTCGCATGTGGACCGGTCCATCGACGGTCCGGCGGAATTCGTGCAGACCAATGTGGTCGGCACGCTGAACCTGCTCGAACGCACGCTCGCGTACTGGCGCGGCCTACCGCTGGAACGCCAGGACGGCTTCCGCTTCCTGCATGTGTCCACCGACGAGGTCTACGGCTCGCTCGGTCCCGTCGGCAAGTTCACCGAGGAAACCGCGTACGCGCCGAATTCGCCGTATTCGGCGTCAAAGGCCGCCTCTGATCATCTCGTGCGCGCCTTCCACCACACCTACGGCTTTCCGACCCTGACGACGAACTGCTCGAACAACTACGGGCCGTACCAGTTTCCGGAAAAGCTCATTCCACTGATGATCCAGAAAGCGCTTGCCGGCGAAGCGCTGCCCGTCTATGGCGACGGCCGCAACGTGCGCGACTGGCTTTACGTACGCGACCACTGCCGCGCGATCCAGCGCGTGCTTGAGGCGGGCCGCACCGGCGAGGTCTACAACGTCGGCGGCGATTCCGAGCGTGAAAATATCCATGTGGTGAAAACCATTTGTGCGCTGCTGGACCAGCGCCGTCCGCTGGCCGATGGCCGCCGCCGCGAAAGCCTGATAAGCTACGTCAAGGACCGGCCCGGCCACGACCGCCGCTATGCGATCGATTCGGGCAAGCTGCAGCGCGAACTGGGCTGGACGCCGCAGGAAACCTTCGAGAGCGGAATTGCGCGCACGGTCGACTGGTATCTCGACAACCAGGTCTGGTGTGGCCGCGTGACCGACGGCAGCTATCGCCTCGAGCGCCTCGGCGGCGCATAACCGCAGGGACA
>JAAFHE010000398.1 GCA_013298265.1 Lysobacterales bacterium
TGCGGCGACCTGCGGTTTCTCGCCCAGATGAGTGGCCGAACCGACGAGGTTGACCTTGAGCCGGCGGAAGAAGGTGTTGGCCTTCGTGCCGATCGCGATGATGTCGATCTCGACGCCACGGTCGCTGAGCTCGCGGATCTCGTTGAGTACGCGCCGGAACAGGTTCGAGTTCAAGCCGCCGCAGAGTCCGCGGTCGGTCGACACCACGATGTAGCCAACGCGCTTGATGTCCGGGCGCGCGACCATGAACGGGTGCTGGTACTCGGTGTTCGCCTTGGCGATATGACCGATCACCTGACGCATCAGGCGCGCATACGGACGCGAGGACTTCATGAGGTCCTGCGCTTTGCGGATCTTCGAGGCCGAGACCATTTCGAGCGCGCGAGTCACCTTGCGGGTGTTCTGCACGCTCTTGATCTTGGTTTTGATTTCTCTGCCGCCTGCCATTGTCTCGCTCGCTATGCTGATTCAGTAAGTCGGATGCCGCCGGGTGAAACGGGACGCGCGGTCAAGCGCGTCCCGCGGAAAATCACCAGCTACCCGTCTTCTTGAACTCGGCGATGCCGGACTTGAACACGCCTTCGATGTCGTTGTTCCAGTCGCCGGTGTCGACGATCTTGCCCATCAGGTCCGCGTGGTTCTGGTGGAAGAACGCATGCAGACCCTTTTCGAACGCAAGGATCTTGTTGACCGGCAGGTCGTCGAGATAGCCCTTCTCGGCCGCGTACACCGACAGCGCGAGTTCCGCGATCGACAGCGGCGCGTACTGGTTCTGCTTCATCAGTTCGGTGACGCGCTGGCCGCGCTCGAGCTGCGCGCGCGTGGCGGCATCGAGGTCGGAGGCAAACTGTGCGAACGCGGCGAGTTCGCGGAACTGCGCGAGTGCGAGTTTCACGCCGCCGGACAGCTTCTTGACGATCTTGGTCTGGGCGGCGCCGCCGACGCGGGACACCGAAATACCGGCATTCACGGCCGGGCGGATGCCCGCGTTGAACAGGTCGGTCTCAAGGAAGATCTGGCCGTCGGTGATCGAGATCACGTTGGTCGGCACGAACGCGGACACGTCACCGGCCTGGGTCTCGATGATCGGCAGCGCGGTCAGCGAACCGGTCTTGCCCTTCACTTCGCCATTCGTGAACTTCTCGACATATTCCTCGGAGACGCGGGACGCGCGTTCGAGCAGGCGCGAGTGGAGATAGAACACGTCGCCCGGATACGCTTCACGGCCCGGCGGACGGCGCAGCAGCAGCGAGATCTGGCGATAGGCCACGGCCTGCTTGGACAGGTCGTCATAGATGATCAGCGCGTCCTGGCCGCGGTCGCGGAAGTACTCGCCCATGGCGCAGCCGGAGTACGGTGCGATGTACTGCAGCGCGGCCGATTCGGAAGCCGAGGCGGCGACGATGATGGTGTGGTCCAGTGCGCCGTTCTCTTCGAGCTTGCGCACGACGTTGGCGATCGAGCTCTGCTTCTGGCCGATCGCGACGTAGATGCACTTAATGCCGGTGTTTTTCTGGTTGATGATCGCGTCGATCGCCAGCGCGGTCTTACCGGTCTGACGGTCGCCGATGATCAGCTCGCGCTGGCCGCGGCCGATCGGGATCATCGAGTCGACCGACTTGTAGCCGGTCTGCACGGGTTCGTCGACCGACTTGCGCCAGATCACGCCCGGCGCGACCTTTTCGATCGGCGAGAGGACTTTTGCGTTGAGCGGACCCTTGCCGTCGATCGGGTTGCCGAGCGAGTCGACGACGCGGCCCAGGAGTTCCGGACCGGTCGGCACTTCGAGAATGCGGCCGGTGGTCTTGACGGTGTCGCCTTCGCGCAGGTGCTGGTATTCGCCCAACACGACCGCACCGACCGAGTCGCGCTCGAGATTCAGCGCGAGGGCAAAGGAATTGCCCGGCAGCTCGATCATTTCGCCCGACATCACGTCGGCGAGACCGTGGATGCGAACGATGCCGTCGGCCACCGAGGTGATGGTGCCTTCGTTGCGCGCTTCGGCCGTGGCCTGGAACTGCTGGATGCGGCTCTTGATGAGCTCGCTGACTTCGGACGGGTTGAGCGTGGTTTGCATGGGGTTTCTCGCTTGAGGCGGGTCGCAGAGATCCGCCGACATGACGACAATTTTTCTAACGATTCTTCAAAAAAGCGTGGACCAGGCTTTGCTTTTGGAGCCCGCTTGAGTCAAGGGGCGGCTTGATGCCGGTGTAGGCGGCGTCAGGCGGGGTTGTGGAGATCTGGTGCTCAGCATGGAAGCGATGGTGTCAGTGCTTTTTCGAAGCGTCCTGTTCAATGAGTCAGCGTTTGCGCCAGGCGTTCGAGACGGCCACGGACGGAACCGTCTATGACGGTATCGCCAGCGTCGATGATCGCACCGCCGATGACCGACTCGTCGATGCTGCTGGTGAGTTCGATCTGCCGGCCGAAGCGCTTGGCCAGGGCCGTCTTGAGCGCGTCGGCCTGATTCGCTTCGAGCGCCACCGCAGCGCGCACGTTGACCTTCAACACGCCTTCGTCGGCGCGCTTGAGCGCGGCGAAGCCGTCGGCGACGTCAGCCAGGATCGGCATACGGCGGTTGGCGGCGAGCGTGGCGATGAAGTTGGCGAAGACCGAATCGGACTTCTCACCCGGCGGCAGGAACAGGCTGACGAGCTTGTCGCCGCCGAAGGCGGGATTGCCGATCAGGGACTGCACCTGCGGGTCGCGGGCGACCGTGGCGGCGAATTCGAGCTTGGACGACCATTCGGCCAGCGCGTTGGACTGGCGCGCCTGATCGAACGCGGCACGGGCATACGGACGGGCGAGGCTTTCGGCGCTGCTCATGGATCAGATCTCTTTGGCCAGGGCGTCGAGCAGGTCGCGGTGGCGGGCCGGGTCGATCTCGCGCTTGAGGATCTTCTCGGCGCCGGAAACGGCGAGCGAGGCGACCTGCTGGCGCAGGATCTCGCGAGCCTGATGCGACAGCGATTCGATCTCGGCCTGGGCCACGGCCTTCTGGCGTGCGCCTTCGGCGACGGCATCGGTCTTGGCCTTGTCGACGATCTGGTTGTACTGCTGGTTCGCGCGGTCGACGATATGCGTCGCTTCCTCGCGTGCCTTGCGGATCTCGTCGGCGACGCGCGAATCGGCGTCCTTGAGTTCCTGGCGCGCGCGCTCAGCGGCAGCAAGGCCGTCGGCGATGGTCTTCTGGCGCGATTCGATGGCCGCGTTGAGGGGCGGCCAGATGAACTTCATCGTGAACCAGACGAGGATCCCGAAGGAGATCATCTGGCCGAAGAAGGTCAAGTTGATATTCATCGTATGACTCCTCAGGCAATCGCTACGGACACGCCGCAAAGGCGTGACTGACGCACGCCGCGCGACCAGGCGATCGCGCGGTCCATGCAGGCGATCCGCGCTATTACTTGACGGTAAGCGCGCTGAGCAGCGGGTTGCCGGTCGCGAAGTACAGGGCGACGGCCAGGCCGATAATGAACGCAGCGTCGATCAGGCCGGCCAGAAGGAACATGCGGCCCTGCAGCATCGGCACGAGTTCCGGCTGGCGCGCGGCCGATTCCAGGAACTTGGAGCCCATGATCGCGATGCCCAGGCAGGCGCCCAGAGCGCCCAGGCCGATGATGATGCCGATGGCGATGGCGGTCAGGCCCTGAACGTTGGCGATGAATTCCATGGTGAATCTCCTCAGAAGTCAGAAACGGAAAGTCAGGAAAAAAGGGGTGCAGCAACAAAACCGATCAATGGCTTTCGCGGGCGCCAGCAATGTAGACGACCGTGAGGATCATGAAGATGAAGGCCTGCAGCAGGATGATCAGGATGTGGAAGATCGCCCAGGCCGTGTTGGCGATGATGCCCGGCACGAACGTGACCCAACCCGCCAGAAGGCCAGCGATCAGCATGAAAACGAGCTCGCCGCCGTACATGTTGCCGAACAGTCGCATGGCCAGCGACACCGGCTTGACCAGCCACTCGATGATGTTCATGAAGAGATTGACCGGCGCCAGCACGAAGGCCAGTGGACCGTGCGCGTGGAACGGCGCGGTCAGCAATTCCTTGCCGAAGCCGAAGCCGCCCTTGGCGGACAGGGCATGGCCGATCAGGATGAAGAACACGGAGACCGACAGGGCCAGCGTCGTGTTGAGGTCCGCAGTCGGGACCATGCGGAAGTAGGTGTGGTGCGCGACTTCAGCACCAGCGGTTGTGTGGATCAGCCAGCCCGGCAGATCAAGCGGGATCAGGTCCATGGTGTTCATGAACACGATCCACATGAAGATGGTCAGGGCAAGCGGGGTGACCGAGCGGCGGTCGCCGTGGAACGTGTCCTTGACCTGACCGTCAACGAATTCGACGATGATCTCGACGAAGGCCTGACCCTTGCTCGGCACACCGGCGGTCGCTTTGCGCGCCCTAAGGCCGAACCACAATACGAACAGCAGGCCCAGCACCAGCGAAACCAGCCAGGTATCCAAATGGAAACCGTTACCCAGCTTGACCACGTTGTGGGTCAGGTGATGGGTGATGTATTCGTTCAGACCGCCTGTCGCTGCCTCGGTGCTCACAAGAACTCCGCTATTCCTTGAACCGCAGTCCCGCCAGATGCACCAGCAGGGCTGCCGTGAA
>JAAFHE010000004.1 GCA_013298265.1 Lysobacterales bacterium
GGTAGTGCGAAATGTGGCTCGGATCCAGCGCCAGCGCGTGTTCGACATCGGCCAGCGCCTGTTCCAGGTCCTGCTGCGGCAGCGCGTACATCAGATCCAGGTTGAAGTTGTCGTAGCCGGCGCTGCGGCCGAGCCTTACGGCCTGACGGACTTCGTCCGCGCTGTGGATGCGTCCCAGCGCGGCGAGCTTGCGGTCGTCGAAGCTCTGCACGCCGAAGCTCAGGCGATTCACGCCGGTGCGCCGGTAGTCTTCGAAACGGCCGTGTTCGACCGTGCCGGGGTTGGTTTCCAGCGTGATCTCGGCGGCGTCGGCGAAGTCCAGCCGCCGTCGCGCGCCGTCGAGGATGGCGCCGATCGCCGCGGCCGAGAACAGGCTCGGCGTGCCGCCGCCGAAGAAAACGCTGGCGACCGCGCGGCCGGCAAGCACCTCGCCGTAGTCGCGCAGATCCTGATCGAGGTCGGCCATCAATGCGGCGACATAGGCGCTCTCGGGCAGGCCGGCCGGTGCGGTGTGCGAATTGAAGTCGCAGTACGGGCATTTGCGCACGCACCAGGGAATGTGCACATACAGCGCGAGCGGCGATGTGCTCACGGCTTGGTATGCGTGCGCCGCAGCTCGCGCCGCAGGCCCGTCATCAGCGCGGTGACGGCCTGGCCGCGATGACTGTGCCGGTTCTTTTCGAGCGGCTGCAGTTCCGCGGCGGAACCGGCGAAGCCGTGTGGCTGGAACAGCGGGTCGTAGCCGAAGCCGCCATCGCCCTGCGGCCGGGTCAGCACGCGGCCGTGCCAGCGGCCTTCGGCGAGAAGCGGCGACGGATCCTCGGCGTGGCGCAGCAATACGAGGCAGCAATAGAAATACGCGCCCCGCTGCGTTTCGGGCAGGCCGCCCAGATCCGCCAACAGGCGTGCGTTGTTGGCCGCGTCATCGCCGTGACGGCCGGCATAGCGCGCCGAATAAAGGCCGGGCGCGCCGGCCAGCGCATCGACACAGATGCCGGAGTCGTCGGCCAGCGCAGGCAGGCCGGTTGCGCGGGCCGCGTGGCGCGCCTTGATGAGCGCGTTTTCCACAAAAGTGAGGCCGGTCTCGTCCGCGTCGCCAACGCCGAGCGTGCCCTGCGCCACGACTTCGAGCTCCAGCGTCGCGAGCATATCGCCCAGCTCGGCCAGTTTGCCGCGGTTGCCGCTGGCCACGACGATGGTCTTCACCGCCGTCGTCAGTCCGCCAGCGCCGCGCGCTGCGCCGCGATGAGCTCAGCCACGCCCTTGCCGGCGAGCGCCAGCATCTGCTGCAGCTCGTCGCTGCGGAAGGCGTGGCCTTCGGCCGTGCCCTGCAGTTCGATGAAACCACCCCCATCGTTCATGACGACGTTCATGTCGGTGTCGCAGCCGGAGTCCTCGACATAGTCCAGGTCCAGCACCGGCACGCCCTTGACGATGCCGACCGACACGGCGGCGATGGCGCCGAAGATCGGGTCTTTCTTGATCAGTCGCCGCGCCTGCAGCGAGCGTATCGCGTCGACGAGCGCGACATAGGCGCCGGTGATCGCGGCGCAGCGCGTGCCACCGTCGGCTTGCAGCACGTCGCAGTCCAGCGTGATGGAACGTTCGCCGAGGGCACTGCGATCGACGCAGGCGCGCAGGCTGCGTCCGATCAGGCGCTGGATTTCCATGGTGCGGCCGCCCTGGCCGCCGCGCGCCGCTTCGCGCTGCGTACGCTCCTTGGTCGCCCGCGGCAGCATGCCGTATTCGGCGGTGATCCAGCCTTCGCCCTTGCCGCGCAGGAACGGCGGGACTTTCTCCTCGACGCTGGCAGTGCAGAGCACGCGCGTATTGCCGCAGGAAATCAGCACGGAACCTTCCGCGTGGCAGGTATAGCGGCGCTGCAGGGTGATCGGGCGCAGCTGGTCTGACGCGCGACCGTCGGGGCGCAAAACTGGAGTCATGGGCGGGAACTTGGGGAAAGCGGGCGGCGAGTTTACCATTGCGGCCCTTTTCCCGACCGGGACCGACATGATCCGTAGCATGACTGCGTACGCCAGCGCCGAGAGCGTCACCCCGCTGGGTTTGTTGTCGTGCGAGCTGCGCTCGGTCAACCACCGTTACCTTGAGCTCAGCCCGCGCCTGCCGGAAGAATTGCGCACCCTGGAGTCACAGTTGCGCGAGCGGGTCGCGGCCAAGCTCACCCGCGGCAAGGTCGATCTCGGGATGCGCCTGCGCAGCAACGGTTCGGCGGCAACAGCGCTGGAATTGAACGAAGCCCTGCTGGCGCAGCTGCAAGAGGCGGCCACGCGCCTGGCGCCGCGTTTTCCGGGGCTGAGCACGGATTTCGTCGGCCTGCTCGGCATCGACGGCGTGATGGTCAAGCCCGAAGTGGACCAGACCGAGCTGCAGACCGCCGCGCTGGCGCTGCTCGATGAGGCGCTGGACGACATGGTCGCAACGCGGCTGCGCGAAGGCGAGCGACTCGCCGGGTTCATTGCCGAGCGACTCGACGGCATCACGGCCGCGGTCGCGCAGGTGCGCGGCTGGCTGCCGGAGATACGCGTCGCGCTGCGCCAGAAGCTGGAGACCAAGCTTGCCGATTTCCGTCAGGGCACGGACCAGACCCGGCTGGAGCAGGAGCTGGTGCTGCAGCTGTCGCGTATTGACGTGGACGAGGAGCTGGACCGCCTCACCGCGCATCTGGCCGAGGCGCGTCGCATCCTCAAGCTCAATGACGCGAACGGTCGCCGGCTTGATTTCCTCATGCAGGAGTTCAATCGCGAAGCCAATACGCTGGGCTCCAAGTCGGTCGACCAGCGCACGACACAGGCCGCCGTCGAGCTCAAGGTGCTGATCGAGCAGATGCGCGAGCAAGTGCAGAACATCGAGTAGACGACCATGCCCGGCACCTTGTTCATCGTCGCGGCCCCTTCCGGCGCAGGCAAGTCCAGCCTGGTCAATGCGCTGCTCGAGCGCGAGCCCGGCATCGTGCTGTCGATATCGCATACCACGCGGCAGCCGCGGCCGACCGACAAGGACGGCGTGCACTATCACTTCGTCAAGCGCGCCGAGTTCGAGCTCCTGATCGAGAAAGATGCGTTTCTCGAGCACGCGGAGGTTTTCGGCAATCTCTACGGTACCTCGCGCGCGACGGTCGCCGAACGATTCGCCGCCGGACGTGACGTGCTGCTGGAGATCGACTGGCAGGGCGCGCAGCAGGTGCGCCAGAAACTGCCCTGCGTCAGCATCTTCATCCTGCCGCCTTCGCGCGAGGAACTGCTGCGGCGCCTGCGTAGTCGTGGTTCCGACAGCGAGACGGTCATAGCGCGACGCACCGCCGAGGCTCGCGTCGAGATGGCCCATTGCCGCGAATTCGACTACATCATCGTGAATGATGATTTCGCGACGGCACTGGCCGAGCTGCGCGCGATCGTGACCAGCCAGCGCCTGCGCTGCGACAAGCAGCTGGTACGGCATGGGGCGCAGATCGCGGACCTTCTGAAACCGGACTGAACGTGCACGCTTCCGCCGGCGCCGGGCATGGCTTAAGGTAACCGGGGTTTGCGCTGCGAATCCTAGGTTTCATCTCCGTGCTTCATCCCTCTATGTATCCCGGCGTCACCGATGAGTGCAATTTCCACATCGCATACAGATGAACTTGTTCGCATCCGCGGACTGCGCACGCAGCTCGGATCCAAGGTCATCTTCGACGGCGTCGACCTGGACATCCCGCGCGGCAGGGTCACAGCCATCATGGGGCCTAGCGGCACCGGCAAGACCACCTTGCTGCGGCATATCACCGGCCAGCTCGTACCGGATGCGGGCGAGATCGTCGTCGATGGCCATGATCTCTCGAAGCTCGACCGCAATGCGCTGTTCGACCTGCGCGAGCGCATCGGGTATCTGTTCCAGAACTCGGCCCTGCTGACCGATTTCAGCGTCTTCGAGAACGTCGCGTTTCCACTGCGCCAGCATGCGCGCCTGCCGGAAGAGCTAGTCCGCAACGTCGTGCTGATGAAGCTGCAGGCCGTCGGCCTGCGCGGTGCCGCGGAGCTGATGCCGGCAGAGCTGTCCGGCGGCATGGCGCGTCGCGTGGCCCTGGCCAGGGCCATCGTGCGCGATCCGACGCTGCTGATCTACGACGAGCCCTTCGTCGGCCTCGATCCCATCGCGTTGAACCAGGTGGTCAAGCTCATTCGCGTGCTCAACGAGACGCTGGGGCTGACCAGCATCGTCGTCGCACACGAGCTGTCCGCGGTCAGCCGCGTTTCCGACGAGATCTATTTGCTCGCCGCCGGGCGCGTGGCCGCGCACGGCACGCCGCAGGAGCTCGTGCGCGGCGCCACCGACTGGACCCGCCAGTTCTTCGGCGGCGAAGCCGACGGCCCGGTCCCGTTCCACTATCCGGCGCGCGACTATGCCGCCGACCTCGGCTTTGCGCAGGTGCGCCCATGAGCGAAAAACGCGACAGCGGCAGCCGGCTTGGCGATGGACTCGCCCAGGTTGGGGCGCTCGGCCTGTTCCTGCTGCAGGTGCTTGCCGCGATCCCGCGCAGCCTGCGCTATTTCGCCGAGACCGTACGCCAGATCTTCTTCGTTGGTGCGATGAGCCTCGTGATCATCATCACCTGTGGCCTGTTCATCGGCCTGGTGCTGGGTCTGCAGCTGTACGAAGTGCTGTCGCGCTTCGGCAGCACCGCGTCGGTCGGAACGGTGGTCGCGATCGCGCTGTACCGCGAGCTGGGTCCGGTCATCACCGCGTTGCTGTTCGCCGGCCGTGCCGGTACCTCGATCACGGCCGAGATCGGCCTGATGCGCGCCACCGACCAGCTCGCCGCCATGGAGATGATGGCGGTAGACCCGATGGCCTACGTCGTGGCGCCGCGCTTCCTCGCCGGCATCGTCGCAATGCCGCTGCTGGCCTGCATCTTCAATGCACTGGCGATCTTCGGTTCACACCTGGTCGCGGTGAGCTGGCTCGGGCTCGACAATGGCACGTTCTGGTCGAACATGACCGGCGCCGTGGATGTCTGGACCGACGTCATGAACGGTGTCTGGAAGAGCGCCGTGTTCGGCGCCGTCGTCACCCTCGTCGCTACGTTCCAGGGCTATACCACGGCGCCGACCAGCGAAGGCGTTGCCTATGCGACCACGCGTACCGTGGTCTATTCCTCGATTCTTACCCTCGTCATCGATTTCCTGATGACGGCGTTCCTGATGTGATGCGGCGCGAGTGATGCCATGACCCAACGACGTTCCCACCAGATCGGTACCGGCCTTTTCATCCTGCTGGGCTTTACCGCGCTCGGTTACCTGGCGACCCAGACGACGAGCCTGGCGAACTATCGCCAAGGGCCGACCTATGCGCTGAAGGCGCGTTTCACCAACATCGGCCAGCTCAAACTGCGCGCGCCTGTGAAGGTTGCCGGTGTGCGTATCGGCAGCGTGACCGACATCCAGCTCGAGCCCGATCGCCTCGAAGCGCTCGTGACTCTGGCGGTCGACCGGCGGTTCAATCAGCTACCCGACGATTCGGCCGCGTCCGTGTTCACCAGTGGTTTATTGGGCGATCAGTACGTTGCGCTGAAGCCAGGCGGTTCGCCGGACATGTTCAAGGATGGTGACGAGATCATCCTCACGCAGAGCTCGGTACAACTCGAAGAGCTGATCGGCAAATACCTCGTCGGCAGCGGCGATAGTCCCGCCAGGAAGCCTGAAGAAGCCAAGCCTGCCGACCCCGCGCCCGCTACCCCTGATCCCGCGACCCATTGAGGCTTAGATCCATGAGCGTAATCCGCAAACTGCTGCCGCTACTGGCCGCGCTGCTGCTCGCCGCCGTGCCGACCGTGCAGGCAGCGCCGACCGACCCGAATGGAGTCGTGCAGGGCATCGCCGATGATCTCGGCAAGGCGCTCGAAGGACGCAAGGATCAGTTGAGCAACGACCGCGACGAGCTGATCAAGCTCATCGACGGCATCGTGCTGCCTCACTTCGACATCGACTACGCGTCCATCCTGGTCCTCGGCCAGAACGCCCGCAGCGCGACGCCGGAACAGCGCACGCGCTTCGCCAAGGCGTTCTACAACTCCATCGCCCATCGCTATGCCGAAGGTCTGCTCAACTATACGCGCGGCCGCATCGACATCGCGCCCTACAAGGGCGAGCTCAACGAGAAGCGCTCGCTGGTGCGCACGGAAGTCATTCTCGACGACGGCAAACGCGTGCCGGTCGACTATGCGTTCCGCAAGACCAAGGACGGCGACTGGAAAGCCTACGACGTGATCATCGAAGGCATTTCCTATGTCACCAATTATCGCAACCAGGTCTCGGCCGAGATCGCGAATTCCAGCCTCGACCAACTGATCACGCGCCTGGAAACCCAGGGGGACAAGGCGCTGGAAAGCCTGGAAAAGACGACCAAGCAATGACGACCGCCGCCCAGCTGACCGTGTCGGCACCGGCGCCTGGCGTCCTTGCGATGTCTGGTGCTCTTGTATTCGCGACCGCCGCAAAGGCCCTGGCCGACGCACGGCCGGCTGTCGCGCGTGGCGAGGTCACTACGCTGGATCTCACCGGCGTGACCGCCAGTGACAGCGCGGGGCTTGCGGTATTGCTCGCGTTGCGCCGCGCGGCGCAGGCGCGTGGCGTGACGGTGGTCATCACGTCGCTGCCAGCAACCTTGCTTGCTCTGGCGCAATTGGGCGAGGTCGAAGACCTGCTCGGTATCGGCACCTGACGCAGGCGCTGAACGCCGCACAGTTCAGCCCTGCGGCAATGCGCCTTCGTCGTCCGTCGCAGGCTTGTCGCCGTCCGGCGGCAGCGGCTTGTTGATGCTGCGCTGCTCCTCGAGCAGTTCTTCCGGATCGAAATCCTCGCCGACGCCCTGCAGTTGCTCGATTACCTCGACCGGCGGGTTGCCGTCATAGATCTGGTAGACGCGTTGCTGGCGATACGCATCGCGGTAGAACACGTAGGGATCGTAGACGCCTTCCAGCAGGCCTTCGGCCTCGATGCCGCGGGAACGCAGGGTGACCAGGAACAGCCAGCTCGGCATGTACTGGGCCTGGAAGCGCAGGTCGCGGTCTCCGGCATACAGCGCGAGCGGATCGAAGAAGCGGTCGACGGGGAAGCGGAACACATCGCGCGCCGTGGTCGATCCGAGCAGCGGCAGCACCATGTAAGGACCATCGGGTACGCCCCATTTCGCGAGCGTGGTGCCGAAATCCTGTTCCTGCAGCTTCAGGCCCATCTGGCTGGCCGGATCGAAAAAGCCGACGAGGCCCAGCGTGGTATTGACCAGGAAGCGGCCGGTGCTGCGGGTGAAATCCTTGGGGCGGCCCTGCAGCAGGTTGTTGACCATCGTGATCGGCATGCGCACGTTGCTGAAGAAGTTGCTCAGCACCCGGCGCATGTTCGGCGTCGTGACCTTGCGGTAGCCCATCGCAACCGGCCGGATCACGGCGCGATCGGCGGCGTCGTTGAACGCATAAGCCTTGCGGTTGAACCGCTCCCAGGGATCGTCGGTACGCGGCTTGGCGATGGTGCAGCCGGCCAGCAAGACGCTGAAGGCGACCAGGATCAGTTTCTTCAGCGGCTTCCAGCGCTTCGGGGATTGCATGCTTACGGCTTCCTGCGGCGAGCGACCAGGCGACTTGAAGCCAATCTTTGCAGATTCAAGCTCGCTGCGGCAGCGTCGGCAGCCGCGGGAACCCCTGCGGTTCATGTGGCTTCGGCCCGGGCGCGAACTGCGAAGTTTACACTGCCATCACCGGGATGGTCCAAGCCCGGTTTGCGCGGCGATAGACCCGGCGGCTACAATGCGGGCATCCAAGCGTCTGATTTTTTTGATTTTGAGGTTCACATGGCACGAGTAACCGTAGAAGACTGCCTGCAGGTCGTCGACAACCGCTTCGAACTGGTGTTGATGGCGACCAAGCGTGCGCGCCAGCTGGCCAAGGGCGCGGATTCGCTGGTCAGCGGGGAGAACGACAAGCCGACCGTGCTCGCGCTGCGCGAGATCGCCGAAGGCAAGGTCGACAATGCCCTCATCGAACAGGTCGACAAGCTCGAGCGCGAACGTGCCGAGCGTGAAGCGCTGGAATGGGCTGCGGCCGAAGTCGACGACGATCTCAAGGGCGGCGGCGACGATTTGTAATACCTCTACCAACGGCTGGTGCGTCGCGCCAGCCTGACCCCCGGCGGAGTACCCCGTGGATACGGCCCTGGTCTCGCAACAGGCGCCGGCGTTGAGCGATCCTCCCGCCTACGTTCGCGCGCTGGAAGAGAAGCTACAGAGCTACCTGCCTCTCGCGCAGATCGCTCTGGTGCGCCGCGCCTACGAGGTCGGTGCCCACGCCCACCGTGAGCAGAAACGCAAGAGCGGCGAACCCTACATCACGCATCCGGTCGCCGTGGCCTCGATCATGGCGGACCTGTGTCTCGACCACGAGACCATCATCGCAGCCATTCTTCACGACACGCTGGAAGACACTGATCTGACGCGGGCCGAACTGGCCGCGGAATTCGGCGAGCCGGTCGCGGAACTCGTCGACGGCGTGACCAAGCTCGACAAGCTGCATTTCAAGAGCCGTCAGGAAGCCGCCGCGGAGAGCTTCCGCAAAATGCTGCTGGCGATGGCGCGCGATGTGCGCGTGATCCTGATCAAGCTCGCTGATCGTCTGCACAACATGCGTACGCTCGGTGCGATGGAGCCGGCGTCGCGCCGCCGCATTGCGCGCGAGACGCTCGAAATCTACGCACCGATTGCACAGCGCCTGGGCATGAACCGCTTTAAGGGCGAGCTGCAGGAACTTGGTTTCCGCGCGATGTATCCGGATCGGCACCGGGTGATCGAGACGCGCATCAAGAGCGCGCTGGGCAACCGGCGCGAGGCGATGACCAAGATAGAGACCGCCATCGCCGCCCGGTTGGCTTCCGAGGGTATCGTTGCGCGCGTGGTCAGCCGCATCAAATCACCGTTCAGCATCTACACCAAGATGCGCAACGAGCACAAATCGTTCGGCCAGGTCATGGACGTTTACGGTTTCCGCGTCGTGACCGACAGCGTGATGCGCTGCTATCACGCACTGGGCGCGGTGCACGGCCTGTATAAGCCGATGGATACGCGCTTCCGTGACTTCATAGCGATTCCGAAGGTCAACGGTTACCAGTCGCTGCATACGGTCGTTTTCGGGCCGTTCGGCGCGCCGATCGAAATTCAGATCCGTACCGAGGAAATGGATTCGGTCGCCGAGCGTGGCGTGGCCGCGCACTGGGCCTACAAGGCCGGCGGCGGCAAGGGCAACGCAGCGCAGTCGCGCGCGCGTGAATGGGTCGAAGGCCTCGTCGACAGCCAGTCGCGCACGGCCTCGTCGCTGGAATTCATCGAGAACGTCAAGGTCGACCTGTTCCCCGACGACGTATACCTGTTTACGCCGAAGGGGCGCATCCTCGCGCTGCCGCGCAACGCCACGGCGCTGGATTTCGCTTACGCCGTACACAGCGAAGTCGGCCAGCACGCAGTGGCCGCGCGCGTCGAGAAGAAACTCGCGCCACTGCGCACGCGTCTGGTCAGCGGACAGACGGTGGAGATCATCACCGCCCCGTCGGCGCAGCCGCATCCGCAGTGGCTGGAGTGGGTGGTGTCGGCCAAGGCACGCACGGCGATCCGCCACCACCTCAAGCGCCTCCAGCACGAGGATGCGGTTGAGCTCGGCCATCGTATGCTCGACCGCGCGCTGGACCAGGTGGGCATCTCGCTCGAAAGTATCCCCGGCGATGCGCTCGACCGCTATCTGGCTGAGCACAAATTCCGCCGCCTCGAGGAACTGCTCGCCGACATAGCGCTCGGCAATCGGGTCGCCGATCACGTCGCCACCCAGCTGCTGCGCCTGAAAGGCGGCAAGACACGCCTGCGCGTCTCACGCACGGCAGAAAGCATCCGCATCACCGGTGCGGAGCGCGGCGTGCTGACCTTTGCGAACTGCTGCCATCCGCTGCCCGGCGACGACATCATGGGTTTCATGTCGGCCGGCAAGGGTGTCGTCGTGCACCGGCTCGAATGTCCCAATGTGCAGGAATTCCGGAAATCACCGGAGCGCTGCATCGCGATGGAATGGGATCGTGATGTCAGCGGCGACTACAAGTGCGAACTGCGTGTCGACATTCAGAACAAGCCCGGCGTGCTCGCGTCCGTAGCCGCGGCGATCGCCGAGAGCAACTCCAACATCGAGAATGTCGAGTACCAGGATCGCGGCGTTATGTCGGCGATCATCGTGTTCACGATCGAGGTGCGCAATCGCAAGCATCTGGCCGACGTGATGCGCCGCGTGCGACGGCTCGGCGTGGTGCACGGCGTTTACAGACATCCGATCTGAAAACGGCTTCCAGTCTGATGCCGACACCCGACCCAAGCGATCCGCCGAGCGGATCGCTTGTCCGCGGTGATCGCGAACGTGGGGCGAGCCGGTAGAATCGCCGGTCACTCCATCGATCGAGGCTGAGCCCATGTCCCGCACCATCGTCGCCAGCGACAACGCTCCGAAGGCCATCGGCCCGTATTCCCAGGCCGTGCAGGTCGGCAGCACGATTTACACCTCGGGCCAGATTCCGCTCGATCCGGCCACCGGCGAACTGGTCGCCGGCGACATTGAGGCCCAGGCGCGGCGCGTATTCGAAAACCTGCGCGCGGTGATCGAGGCTGCCGGCGCGGGTTTTGCCGATGTGGCGCGGGTCGGCATCTATCTTACGGACCTGTCAAATTTCGCCGCGGTCAATACGGTCATGGCGGAATATTTCCAGCAGCCTTACCCGGCACGCTCGACGATCGGCGTCGCCGCATTGCCGCGAGGCGCGCAGGTCGAGATCGACCTGGTGCTGGTGCGCGGCTGATCTGCGCCGGCGCAGCACGCCAGAATGCTGCCGGATGCGGGGCTGCACTCGCTGACCGACCTGCCTGGCGTGGGGCCGTCGCTGCGCGAATGCCTGGCGCGGCTGGGTATGACGGTGCTGCAGGATCTCTGGTTCCACTTGCCGCTGCGCTATGAAGATCGCACGCGCCTGGTGCCGATCGCTGATCTGATCGTTGGCGACGCAGCCCAGGTCGAAGGCGTCATTGATGCCGTCGAACGCGGATTTCGTGGCCGGCCGCAACTGCGCGTGGCGATCAGCGACGGTTCGCAGGCAACGCTTGTTTTGCGCTTTTTCCACTTCAACGGTGCGCAGGCGCAGCAGCTGAAGACCGGTGCTCGCCTGCGCTGCTACGGCGACGTGCGCCACGGCCAGCACGGCCTGGAGATGGTGCACCCGCAGTACCAGCGGCTGACCGGGGACGATCCGACCGCGGTCGAGGAAACACTGACGCCGGTCTATCCCACGACCGAAGGACTGGGGCAGAAGCGCATTGGCACGCTGATCCAGCTCGCGCTGCAGCGCCTGCCCGACGACGAGCAGCTAGAGCTGATCCCGCGCGAACTGCGGGCGGGGCTCAGGCTTGCGTCGTTGCGCAAGGCCTTGTTGTTCGTACATCGGCCGCCGCCGGACGCGGACGTCACGCAGCTACTCGCTGGCGTGCATCCGGCGCAGCAGCGTCTCGCGTTCGAAGAATTGCTGAGCCATCACTTGAGCCTCAAGCAATTGCGCAATGCTGTACGGCGCCATGCTGCGCCGGCGCTGTGCGGCAGCGGTGTGTTGCGCAGCCGCCTGCTGCACGCATTGCCGTACGCGTTGACCGCGGCCCAGGCGCGCGTTGGCGCCGAGATCGACACCGACCTGCAGACCGCGCAGCCGATGCTGCGGCTGGTGCAGGGCGACGTGGGTTCGGGCAAGACCATCGTGGCTGCGCTGGCTGCGCTCGCGGCCGTCGAAGCCGGTCATCAGGCCGCCCTCATGGCGCCAACGGAACTGTTGGCCGAGCAGCACCTGCGTACCTTGCGCGGCTGGCTCGATCCGCTGGGCATCGAGGTGGTCTGGCTTGCCGGCAAGGTTCAGGGCCGCGCGCGCAAGGCCGCGCTGGAGGCTGTCGCCGGCGGTGCCGGCGTCGTCGTCGGCACCCATGCGCTGATGCAGGAAGGCGTCGTGTTTCGCGCGCTGGGCCTGGCGATCATCGACGAGCAGCACCGCTTCGGCGTGCACCAGCGCCTCGCGCTCCGTGACAAGGGGCGCGAAGGCGAACGCTGTCCGCATCAGCTTGTGCTTACTGCCACGCCGATTCCGCGCACGCTCGCGATGACCGCATATGCGGACCTCGACGTCTCGGTCATCGACGAACTGCCGCCGGGCCGCACGCCGGTGACTACGGTCGTCGTGTCCAACGCGCGCCGTGCCGAAATGATCGCACGCATACGTGCGGCCTGCCTCGAAGGCCGCCAGGCCTATTGGGTCTGCACGCTGATCGAGGAGACTGAGCTGCTGCAGGCGCAGGCCGCCGAGGTGACCCATGTTGAACTGAGCGCGGTACTGCCGGAACTGAAGATCGGCCTCGTGCACGGCCGCCTCAAGCCCAAGGAAAAAAGCGCGATCATGGACGCGTTCAAGGCCGGCGAGATCGCCGTGCTCGTCGCGACGACGGTGATCGAGGTGGGCGTCGATGTGCCCAATGCGAGCGTCATGGTGATCGAGAACGCTGAACGGCTCGGTCTGGCCCAGTTGCACCAGCTACGCGGCCGTGTCGGCCGCGGCAGCGTCGCTTCGAGCTGCGCGCTGCTCTACCAGCCGCCGTTGTCGCAGCTGGCCAAGGCGCGCCTCAATGTCATGCGCGAGACCAACGACGGGTTTCGCATCGCCGAAAAGGATCTTGAACTGCGTGGTCCCGGCGAAATGCTGGGCACGCGCCAGACCGGGCGGCTCGAATTCCGCATTGCCGACATCCAGCGCGACGCGGCCCTGCTGCCCAGCGTGCAGCGGGTGGGAGAGGCGCTGCTCGACGGCTACCCCGAACTCGCCGAACGCATTGTCGTGCGCTGGATCGGCGCCTCGGCGCGCTACGCTGGCGCCTGAGCCGACCTGTGGTCGCAGGACTGTGACGGCCGTCAGCTCCTCTCCGCTGCGGCCCCGGCGGCACCGCGGTATAGTGCCGGCGTCCACCCGGAGCGACCGTCATGCAGGCTCTCGCCAGTCTTCTCCTCGCCGTGGCATGGATGGAGCCGCTACCGCCGCCGCTCGCCACGCTGCGCAATCCCGATTTCGACACTGATCCAACGACAGCGCCCGCGCCGACGAACTGGCGCTGGTACCTCGACAGCGGCACCGGCGGCGAGCTGTTCTGGGATGCAGCGGTCGGCTCGCCGGCCGCCGGCAGCGGTCGCGTGCGCAACTATCGCAGCGGCGCGCGCGAGGATTTCTGGGGGCAATGCGTGAAGATGGCGCCAGGCCCATTCACGCTGCGCGCGGCGGTGTCGTCACAACTCAAGGCAAACGCGTCCTGCGAGCTGCGCATCGAGGTGCTCAACCAGCCCGACTGCAATACCACAGCCGGCGTGCTGCTGACGGCGAGCGTCGCGAACACGTTCAACAATGCGGGTTTCGAGACGCTGGAAATCGCGCGCACGGCGCCGAATCGCAGCGGCGCCGCCTGGGTCTCGCTGATCCATCGCCAGACCGACGCGGCCACGCCGGGTTACAGCTACTGCCATTTCGATCATGTGGAATGGAACAGCGCACTGCTGTTCTCCGCGTCGTTCGAATGAGGTAGTGCCTGCGCTGCGTCGGACGGACGCGCTGCGGCGGCTGTGCGAAGTGTCGCTTGGCGCCAATGCCGATCGCGCGCGTTGGTTGCGTCAACCGCGCGGTTCCGCGATGGGATCCAGCTCCACGCAGTACGCCGGGTGGACCATTCGTGTCCTGTCGGTGCGGCGCGGATTCGCTATGCTGACCAGCCACCGCCGCGCAGACCCGCGCGGTCCGTTGCCGTCGAGGGAATAAGAAACGATGGAACCGATCCTGTTGATCGACACCGATCCCGGTGTCGACGATGCTCTCGCGTTGCTGATGGCTTACGCGCACGCCGATGTCGCCGCGCTGACGATCGCGGCCGGCAATGTCGGTCTCGCGCATACCGTGACCAATGCGTTGCGCCTGACCGAACTCGTGGGTCAGGACACGCCGGTCTTTCCCGGATGTGCCGAGCCGCTGGTCCTGCCGGCGGCGGATGCCGCGTACGTCCACGGCAACGACGGATTCGGCGACGCGGATCTGCCACTGCCGCAGCGCAGCGCGGAAATAGAGCACGCGGCGCTCGCGCTGATCCGCCTCACCCGAGAACGGCCCGGTGTTCTGACGCTGGTCGCGCTAGGGCCGCTGACGAATCTTGCACTGGCCCTGCGCCTCGACCCTTCGCTTCCTCAGCGCGTGGCGCGTCTGGTCATCATGGGCGGCGCCGTTACCGGTCGTGGAAATACCTCGGTGCCGGCCGAGTTCAATATCGGCTTCGATCCGGAGGCCGCGCATGTCGTGTTTTCGGCTTGGCCGCAGTTCGAGCTCGTCGACTGGGAAGCGACCTTGCGTCACGGCATCGCGATCGAGCGCTTCGAGATGCTGCTCGCTGCCGGCGATGCGCGGGCGCGCCTCTACGATGCGATCTCGCGCAAGATCCGTGTGTTCATGCGCGCGCGTGGACGTCCGGGTCTCGTGCTAGCCGATGCGCTGGCGATGGCGGTCGTGCTCGCGCCGGAATGCGTCACGCGCGCCGAACATCGCCATGTCGCGATCGAGCTCAGCGGAAGCCTGACGCGCGGGGCGACCGTCGTCGACTGGGACGGCCGCAGCGGCAAGGCGCCGAATGCGCGCATCGTGCTGGAACTCGACCCCTCGCGTTTCGAAAGCCTGATCGCCGCTGCGTTGGGCGTCGCCTGAAAAACCGGTGCGGCGGATAGTCATCCGTCGCACCAGTCAGTTCATGTCGGGCGCTGCCGGCGTTCCAGCGGCCGGCGGGTTCGCCGCTTCGCGCAGCAGCACTTCCATCTGCGGTGTCAGCGAGATCGGAATGTTGCGCGCGCGGAATTCGCGCAGGATGCTGCCGTGCAGGTCATTGCGCACCGAGCTGCGTTCCAGTGTCAGGCCGACGAAGACACGCAGTTCGAAGTCCAGCGAATTGGCGCCGAGCGCGACGCACCAGCAGTTCGGTCCGGGTTCCCTCATTACCTTCGGATGGGCGCGTGCCAGTTCCAGCAACAGCGCGCGCACCTGTTCCGGATCGTTCGTATAGGCCACGCCGACTTTGATCACGACGCGTGTGACGGTGTCCGACAGTGTCCAGTTGGTCAACTGGTCGGTAATGAACGTCTTGTTCGGGATCACGATCTCGCGGTTGTCCCAGTCGACGATCGTGGTTGCGCGCGTCCGTATGCGCGTGACCGTACCTTCGACACCGCGGATTGTGATGATGTCGCCCACACGGATCGGCCGCTCGAAGAGCACGATCAGGCCGGACACGAAGTTGGCGAAGATTTCCTGCAGACCGAAGCCCAGGCCTACGGTCAGTGCCGCCGCCATCCATTGCAACTGGCCCCAGCGCAGGCCGAGCAGGGAAAGGCCAAGCACCGTGCCGACGATGGCGAGCGCATAGCGCGCAACGGCGGTGATCGCGTAGCGCGTCGGTGCGTCGACGTCGAGCCGGCGCAGTATGCCGATTTCGAGCAGGCCCGGAATATTGCGCGTGGCGACCCAGGTCAGCATCAGCGCGACGGCGGCGAACAGCAGCGAGCGCAGCGTGACCTCTATCGTGACGTTCTTGCCGTCGACCGTATAGCTGGTTTTCCAGGCGCCGATGTCGCCGAGATAGGCAAGCGCCGGCGTAACGTCGGACCAGGCCCACAGCAGCATGCCGGCCAGCACGACGAAGGTCAGCGCGCGCAGCAGGCGGCGGGTCTGCTCGTTGATGCTCGCCAGCGTGATCTGCTCGGCCTCGGCGGCGAATTCGGGGCGTGACTCGAGGTCAGGATCATCGCGTGCTACCTGATCATCGCGCTTGTCTTCCATGCGCTTGAGGGCGAGGCGTCGTTCGCCGAGCGCGAGCCAGCGCAGGGCCATGCCGTTGAGCACACTGATGCCAAGGAATGCGATGGCCGACTCGATGAAATGCGTCGCCAGTGCCATCGCCGTGAGGAAATAGCCTGCAACCGCCAGCAGCGCGAGTCCCAGCGAATGGCCGGTCAGAAGCAGGCGCAGCAACTGGCGCAGGCGCACCGGTTCGCTATTCCCGCCGCGCTGCGACCATAGCGCGCCGGGCGCGAGCATGCGCCAGCACAACCAGCTGAGCATGAGGCTGGCCACGATGAATGCGACGCGCGCAAGATCCGCATTGGCGAGTTGCTCGCCATAGTAGAAATACAGAAAAAGGAAGAATTGCACAGGCAGGAAAACCGCCATCATCCAGCGCCGTAGCAGATCCAGCGCCTGACGCCGGCCCTGGGACCAGCGGAAATGCGCCACGGCCAATCCCTTGTCCGTGGTCAGCCAGCGCAGGAACTCGAGCGCGTACAGCGGTGCGATGAGCTCGCCGAATGCTAAACCCAGGGCGTCGGCGAACGGATAGCCGGTTTCGCCGGTGCGCGCGAGCAGGCGCGAAACCACCCAGGCGAGTATCGGCCAGGGCAGGGCGCTGACAAGGCTGATCAGCAATGCCTGGCCAGTCAGGCGGTATCGATCCGTGCGGATTCGGCGAGTCGGCTGTGCGAGCACGTCAAGCCGCGTCGGCACACGACGGCGCCAGATCCACAGGGCGGCGAAGAGGATGACACCCAGAGCGACTGGCCAGGGCTTTGACAATGCCACGTGCGCGCTCTGGCGCAGGGTGTCCCACCAGCGGCCCGGCTGCGCCGTGTCCAGCGCGCCGCTGGCGACCTCCCGCACGACGCGCCGATCCAGCGGCGCGTGGCTGGGCGTCCATAGCAGACGTGCGTCCAGAAGGTCGCGCAGCGCGGCAGTGTCTTTGCTCAAGCCGGCGAGTTCCTGCTCTGCATCGGCAAGGCTCTCGGCCAGTCGGCCCTGCACGAGGCTAAGCTGTGGCACGACTTCGGCGCGTGTCGCAAAAAGCCGGTACAGGGTCTGGCGCAGCGCGCCGTCGGCCGCGGCATCGTCTGGCGGCAGTCGCTTGAGCTCGGCCGCCACCGGCACGGACGGATCAGCCAGCAGATCCGCGGTCTCGCGCAGCTCGATCAGCGCGATGCGCGTCTGCGCCAGCTCCGTCTGCAGTGCGGCGAGCTTGCGCTTGAGCACGGCGACCGGCTGAAGTTTGCGCCGCTCGGCCAGCAGGATCAGGCCGACCGCCTCGCTGACGCCGCTGTATTTCACGCGCTCGGTCGTGTTCTTGAGCGCCAGCGCCGTTTCACGACGCAGGCGCGCATAGTTGTCGCGGCTTTCACGCACTTCGGCCAGATGGGCAACGCGCTGCACCAGTTCGAGGCCGAACGCCGCGTTCTGTCGCGACACATCGCGCAGCACGCTGTTGCCTTCTGCAAGATCGGCGGCCTCTTCTTGCAGGCGCGAGCTCAAGGACAGGGCCATTGCGCGCGTGCGGTCAAGTATCAGGCTCTGCAGCGCGTCGACTTTGTGCTGGCGCTCGCTGACGTCGCGCTGGCGCTGGCGCAAATGCGCCGATTCCAGGCGCACGCGCGGCTCGTAGCTGCGTAGTTCTTCGTCCAGCAGCGCGATGCGTACCAGCGCGAGCCGGAGTGATGCCTGGCGCCGGAGGCGGCTGGCTTCGGCCACGACGCCCTTCATTTCTCGTTCTGCAGCGGGTGGTTCACGCGTCTTTTCGGCGTTGGCCTGGGCCTGCTTGAGTTCGTCGCGGATCTGCGCCGGACGTTCATGCTGGCCGGACACGCGCACCTGTAGCTGCGCGACGTCGGCCTGCGCGTCAGCCAGCGCAGCGCGCTCCTCGCTGCGCTGGGTTTCCAGCTGGGCAACGCTGGCGCGCTCGGACAGGCTCGCTCGCCAGGCAAGCAGGGCTGCCGTGTTGTCGCGCAGCAGTTCCTGCTCCAGCGCTTCCGCCTCGTCGGTGGCGGTCACAGCGCTGGCACGCAACGCGCGCAATTCCTCGACCAGCGCGCTGGCGCGTTCGTCGTCGGCCAGGGCTGCATCAAGCAGGGGCTTGGCGGCGTCTGTCTGCAGGGCGTCTGCGTTCTTGGCGTCGCCCGCTGCCTGGCGTGCGACCTTGATGGCGGGAGCGAGTGCCGGAGGCAGCGAATCCGCAGTCGTTGCGCTGCCGCTGCCGGCGTTTGGCAGCAGGTCCTTGAGCCACCGTTGGCGCAGGCGCGTTTCGTCGGCAACGTCGATGTCGGCCAACGCCGCGTCGAGAATCTGCTTGAGTTCAGGCCAGTCCTTGCGGATCGCGAAGCCCAGCGCCTCGTCGGCGCCGATCTGGCCGAGTACGACGAGCTGATCGCGCACACCGCTGCGGTTTGCTGCGGCCTGCGCGGTGACCAAGTCACCGACGAGCACATCTGCCTTGCCCTGGACCAGCGCCGCCAGCGCCTTGGCGGTCGACGGGAAGGTGCGGATGTCTGCTTTCGGCGCCAGTGCGACCAGGGCTTCGTGGCAGACGTGCTGTTCGGCGACGGCGATGCGGTGAGTCTCGATCTGATCGAGCCGCTCGATGCCGGTGATCCGGCGCACGAAGGCCGCGCAGGGCAGACGCAGGTACGCGGCACTGAACAAGGCAATCTCGGCGCGATCCGGCGACGCGAACGCGCTCGACAGCATATCGACACGCTGCTCACGCAAGGCTTGCAACGCGTCCTTCCAGCTTTTCACCGGAACGATGCGGAAACGCAAGCCGGAGCGCTCGGCGACGAGGCGCAAATAGTCGGCGGCGAGGCCGCTTTGCTGGCCGCTGCTGTCCAGACTGTCGATGGGCGCGAACTCCGGATCCGGCGCGACGCGTATTTCGCTGTGCTGGTTGCGCCACGCCTGCAGGGATTCCTGACCGCGGGCGGCTCCCGACAGCAGGCTCAGGACCAGCAACGATGCAAAAAGGCGCAGCCACATACTCATCGGCGGGCGAAACTCCTTCAGGGGATGGAGGATTATGCCGCAGCCCCTGCCCAGGCCCGGTAGACATCCGAATGGCGCTGGGTTCAAATTCGAATCAGTCGCCTGCCGGCCATGCTGCGCGGCGTGCCGCGGGCTCTGGGAAAAGGCGGCAAAGCATGGCGTCTCCGGAGCGGCACATGCCCGGTATTTCCCGAGCGGACTTGCGCAGAGAGCGGTCCAGACGTACCATGCCGCTCTTTTCCGCCGACGTTTCCTCTGGAGCCACCATGAAAGCCGACATTCATCCCAAGTACCACTCGGTGGTGTTCCAGGATGTCACCACCGATTTTTCGTTCCTGACTCGCTCCACCATGACGAGCAAGGAAAAGATCAAGTGGCAAGACGGCGAGGAATACCCGCTGATCAAGATCGATATTTCCAGCGCCTCGCACCCGTTCTACACCGGCAAGCACAAGATCATCGACACGGGTGGCCGCGTGGACAAGTTCAACCGCCGCTACGCCGCGAAGAAGTAATTCCGGTCGGAACCGCTCCGGTCCCGACAAACGAAAACGCCGACCTCAGTGTCGGCGTTTTCGTTTGTGTCGCCGTCATGCCCTTGGCGCGCTGGTCGACTCGCTAGCGCGACTGGACCAAAGTCGCAATGTCATGTGCGCGCCACTGTGTCGCGCCCGGGTTTCCGATTCAAACGCCTGTGCGATAATTGCGCATTACCCCGCGCACTCCGGCACCGCCGGCTGCGCGCCCGCCGGCGACGGAAAAGCACCGCGTCGGCCCGTTCTGCGACCAGGAGCTTGCCCGTGTCCGAGAAGACCGTTGTCCTCACCGATGCTGCGTCCAACCGTTCGACCGCCTTGCCGGTCGTCACTGGAACGCTGGGCGATCCCGCGTTCGACATCGGCAAGTTGAACAAGGACACCGGCTACTTCACCTACGACCCGGGCTTCATGTCGACCGCCGCAACCAAGAGCGCGGTCACGTTCATCGACGGCGACCAGGGCATCCTGCTGTATCGCGGCTATCCGATCGAGCAATTGGCGAAACATTCCAATTTTCTCGAAGTTGCTTATCTGCTGATCAATGGCGAGCTGCCCAAGGCCGACGAATTCGCCAAATTCGATCACGAAGTGACGCATCACACGATGATGCGGGAGTCGCTGAAGAACTTCTTTCAGGGCTTTCACTACGACGCGCACCCGATGGCCATGTGCATGGCCGCGGTGGGTTCGCTGGCCGCGTTCTACCATGACTCCCTCGACATCAATGATCCGGCCCAGCGCAAGCTCGCTGCGATCCGCCTGATCGCCAAGATGCCGACGATTGCCGCCGCTGCCTACCGCTATTCGATCGGCTGGCCGATCCGCTACCCGCGCAACAACCTCGAATATTGCTCGCGCTTCCTGCACATGATGTTCGAAGTGCCGAGCGAACCGCTGCAGATAAGTCCGGTAGCGGCCAAGGCGCTGGACCTGCTGTTCATTCTGCATGCCGATCACGAGCAGAATGCCTCGACTTCGACGGTGCGTCTGGTCGGTTCGACCGGTGCCAACCCGTATGCCTGTGTCGCTGCTGGCATCGCCGCGCTGTGGGGCCCGGCCCACGGCGGCGCCAATGAAGCGGTGCTCAAGATGCTGGCAGAGATCGGCGACGCGAAGAACGTCAGCAAGGCGGTCGAGCGGGCGAAGGATAAGAATTCGGGCTTCCGCCTCATGGGCTTCGGCCATCGCGTCTACAAGAATTTCGATCCGCGCGCGACGATCATCCGCGAGATGTGCCACAAGGTGCTCGGCGAACTCGGCGTCAACGACCCGCTGCTCGACGTCGCGATGGAGCTGGAGCAGGCTGCGCTGAAGGATTCCTACTTCGTCGAACGCAAGCTCTATCCGAACGTCGACTTCTATTCCGGCATCATCTACAAGGCGCTGGGTATTCCGACCGAAATGTTCACCGTGATGTTCGCGATTGCACGCACCGCCGGCTGGGTCGCGCATTGGCTGGAGCAGCACGAGACACTGGATGCCAAGATCGGCCGTCCGCGCCAGATCTATATCGGCGCGCCGAACCGCGATTATGTCGATCCAGCCAAGCGCTGACCTGCACGCAAATGCATAAAAAAACCGGCCTTTGCCGGTTTTTTTGCGGTGCGCCCGGCAGGGCGCACCTGCTTGGAGGTGAAAGTCCTCTACTCGCCCGGCAAGGGGAAGAGTTAGCGGAAGGCAAGGGCGTTTCGGGTGACTGAACGTCTGGAGGAAGCCGGAAGCAAAAC
>JAAFHE010000041.1 GCA_013298265.1 Lysobacterales bacterium
GGCGGCCTGTTGTTCGTCGATCTCGACGACGCCACCAACCTTCGCGAGCAGGTAGGGCTTATCGGTTTCGACAAGCTGCTCGGCCAGATAGGCGCGTTTCTGGCCACCCACCTGGACGCCAGTGAACTCGTCACACGCTTCGGCGACACCAGCTTCATCGTATTGAGCCCGGACCGCGGCGCGTCCGATCTGGCAACGGGCAGCCGTGACCTGGTCGAGCGTGTCGCGCGCGAACATTTCGACGTCGACAGCCAGAACTACCGCATCGCGTTGCGCGTAGGCATTTGTCCGTTCTCTGCCAACCTCGGGGATGCCGGCGCCATGCTGACGTCAGCCGAGCGCGCAATGAGCGACACGCGCCGTATAGCGGGCAACAGTGTCGGGATCTTCGCGGTCAAGCCGACCGGCGACGCGGCGTTGGTCGAGAATCTTCGCGCAGCCCTGCGCAGCGATTCGTTCCATCTCGTGTTCCAGCCCATTGCCGCACTCGCCAGCGACGACGAGGGCGAGACCGACGAACAATTCCAGGCCCTGCTGCGCTTGCATGGCGACGACGGCAAGGTGCTTACCGCAAGCCACATCGTGCCGACTGCGGAGCAGGCCGGCCTCATCGACGAGCTCGATCGCTGGGTACTGGGTCGCTGTCTCATGGTGTTGTCCGAACGTGCACGCCAGGGCAGGCCGGTGCGGCTGTTCGCAAGCCAGTCGCTCGCCGCGGCGCGGGATCCAGCGCGCGTGGGCTGGCTACGCCAGCAGCTCGAGACACGCCGCATCGCCGGCAGCCGCCTCGTGCTGGAGCTGCGCTTGCCGCAGAACGCCGCCGACCGCGACGTAGTCGCCGGCTTCGCCGCGGCGGTGCACCAGATCGGTGTGGGCCTGTGCCTGGCCGGCGCGGTGCCGAACGAAGCGGCAGAGGCCGCGATCCAGCATCTGACGGTGGACTTCATCAAGATCGCGCCGGAGTGCATTGCCGATCGCAGCCTGCGTATGCGCGACGAGCTGCGCAGGCTTGTGCATATGGCCCACGACCACGGCCGCCGCGTGATCGCGCCGCGCATCGAGGATGCGCAAAGCGCGGCTACGCTGTGGACCATCGGCGTCGATTTCATTCAAGGCAATTTCGTGCAGCATGAGGCGCAGAATCTCGACTACGATTTTCGCGCCGCGACGGGATAGGACTGCACTACGACGGGGACCAGGCGGATCGGCACGCAGGCGTTCCGGCCGCCGCTGACGAGGGATAAACATGGGGGATTGGAAACGACTTGCCGGAGCCATGCGCTGGAGCGGCCTTGCGGTCGTGGTCAGCGTAAGCCTTGTCGGCCTGATCCTGATACCGCCGCCGCACAACTACTGGCTCGCGCCGCTGCTGCTGGTCGGTGGCCTGCTGCTGTTTTTCGCCGCACAGGAAGGCGGCGAACTGCGTCCGCCGGACACTTATCTGCCGCCGCGCCAGCCGGCAATGCCGCCGCCCAGCACTCCGCAAGCAGATTCGCCGGCACTGCAGGCGGAAGTCGACGAGCTGCGGCAGGTGCAGCAGGACCTCATGAAGGCCAAGCACGACGCGGAAGCGGCGATGATGGCCAAGAGCGAGTTCCTCGCGACCATGAGCCACGAGATCCGCACGCCGCTCAACGGCGTGATCCCGCTGCTCGATATCGTGCTGTCGACCAAGCTCGCTCCGGACCAACGCGACTATCTGCTGACCGCCTATCGTTCCGCGCGCGAACTGCTGCGCATCGTCGACGACATCCTCGACTACTCCAAGATCGAGGCAAACAAGCTTGAACTCGAAGCGGTAGGCATCAACCTTCGCGAAGTGCTGGATGCAGTCAAGCGCCTGATGGAGAAAGCCGCCGAGAGCAAAGGTCTGACTTTTTCCGTCACGATAGAGCCGGCCGTTAGGCTGGCGGTGCGCGGCGACCCGGTACGCCTGCGCCAGGTACTGACCAACCTCGTCAGCAACGCGATCAAATTCACCGAGCGCGGCAGCGTGTCGATCCGCGCTTCGCGTCGCGGCGAGACGCGCACCCACAACGAGGTGATGTTCCAGGTACAGGACACCGGTATCGGCATTGCACCCGAAGCGGCCGACAAGTTGTTCCAGGCATTTTCCCAGGCCGATGCGTCGACCACGCGCATTCATGGCGGTACCGGACTGGGGCTGGTCATCTGCAAGCGCATCGTCGATCTGATGGGCGGCAAGATCGGGGTGAAATCGGAGCTCGGACGCGGCTCCTCGTTCTGGTTCAGCGTTCCGTTTCTCAAGGCCGTGGGTGACGGCCCAAGCGCCCGCACGGATCTGGGCGGCTCGCGCGCGCTGGTTGTCGTCGACGACGCCACCACTCAACGGCGCATATCGAGCTATCTCTCGGGATGGGGCATACAGTTCACGACGACCAATGTCGCTGCCGAGGCATTGGCCAAGCTGCGCAGCGCCGCGCAGATGGGCGATACCTGGGCAGTGGATCTGCTCGTGGTCGATCTGGCAAGCATGCGCGGCAATCCGGTGGCGCTGCTGCGCAACGTGCTGCGCGAGCCAACGCTCGAACGCGTACGGTTCGCGTTCCTTGCCGGCGCGGACGAGGTACCCGTAGAACTGCGCCAGGACAGCCGCTCGGCCATCGTCGCGGCAGGCTATGCCGACGCGGAATTGCGTGCGGCATTGAACGGACTGCTCGCCGTGCAACAGGGCAGCGCGCGTGACGAGGCGGTGTTGGATCAGCTTGGTGGACTGCTCGAACCGGGCATACATCTGACGACGCCCGAGCTGGTCGCGACACCGCTGAGTGGCCACGTATTGCTGGTCGAGGACAACCCGGTCAATCGCCAGGTCGCGCAACGCATCCTGACACTGCTGGGCCTGAGCCTCGAGCTGGCCGAGAACGGAAAGGAGGCGCTGGAAAAGATCGACATCAGCCGATTCGATCTCGTATTGATGGATTGCCAGATGCCGGTCATGGACGGCTATACGGCGACACGTATCCGACGCACACGCGAAGCGGAGAATCGCCTGCTGCGCATTCCCATCATCGCAATGACCGCCAACGCCATGGCCGGCGATCGCGAAAAGTGCCTCGGCGCCGGCATGGACGAATACCTGTCCAAACCGATGAATCGCGGCCTGCTCGAAACGACGCTGCGCAAATGGCTGCCCAAGCAGGCACAAAGCCGTACCGCAGTGTCCGAGCCGGTGGTACCGGCCACCCGCGCACCGCCGCGGACGGCCGTTGCGACGGCTGCCGCGACCTTGGCTGCAGGACCGGCGGTTGCCCTTGGTGAAGCAATCGGACCAGTCAATCCCCTGGGCGCTCGCGACGGCGCGGCGCTGGATCAGGAGATCGTGCGCGATCTGCTGGATGTGATGGGCGACGAATTCACCGAGCTGGTCGGCGTCTATCTCGAAGACACACCGAAGAATCTGGCCTTGCTCGAAACCGCAGCGGGACGCAACGACTCCAACGGTCTGATCGCACCCTCTCACTCGTTGAAGTCGACCAGTGCCAACCTCGGCGCGATGACCCTGGCGGAAATCGCCAAGCGCATCGAACACGAGGCGCGAAGCGGCACACTCGCCAACCCGTCAGGACTCGTCCGCGATCTGACGCGCGAATACGGCCGCGTCTCGGCCGAACTGCGCAACCTGCTCGCACGCAGCGGCGGCTGAAACGACGGAGCGCGCACAGCGCGCTCCGTCGTGCGACTCAGCTACCTATCTTTTTCTGCAGGTAACTTGCTTCGCCGAGCAACTGCATCAGGTTGAGCTGGGTCTCCAGCCAATCGATGTGTTCTTCCTCGGACTCGAGGATGTGCTCGAACAGCTCGCGGCTGATGTAGTCGCCAACCTTCTCCGCCTCGGCGATCGCCACGCGCAGGTCGGGCACGGCGGCATATTCGAGTTTGAGATCGCATTCGAGACATTCACGCGGCGTTTCGCCAATCAGGATCTTGCCCAGATTTTGCAGGTTCGGCAGTCCTTCGAGAAAAAGTATGCGCTCGATCAGTTTGTCCGCATGCTTCATCTCGTCGATCGACTCCTTGTACTCGTGATCGGCGAGATCCTTGAAGCCCCAGTTCTTGAACATGCGTGCATGCAGGAAATACTGGTTGATCGCAGTCAATTCGTTGTAGAGCGCCTTGTTGAGGTGCTCGATGATCTTGGGGTCGCCCTTCATGGCCGGTGCTCCGTGGGGAATCGGCGGCGACTATAGCGCCCGCCGCACAGCGGCGAAGAAATGCGAATTGGATGCAATGCCTCTAACGTGAGTCGGGTCGGCACAACCTCAGTCGCAGCCCCTCTTCTGTGCCGTCGAGCACGCCGCGAAATGATCACGGACCGTTTTCCGGGCCAGACAATTCCGATCTGACCAAGGCAGATCGGGTTCAGGCGTCGAACAAGCCTAACCCGCCTTTCTCACACCCGTTCGTAGCAAGGCTGTCGAGACGCCGTCCTGATGCGCGCCGCGGACTTCAGTGACGGCGAAGGCATAGCCGACACTCCGTCGAGCCGGCACGAGCGAGCAGCGCGCGTCAGGGCGAGCGTATCGGCGGCCGCAGTAGAAGGGTGGTTAGAAAGCGGGCCAGGATCCCCGGCTAACTGCCGCGCGGCCCTTCTGCAAACAGCATCCGCTCAGGCAGCGGCGAGTATTGGCAGTTCGAAAGCGCGCGCGTTGCGCGGCAGCGCCTCATGCAACACCTGCGCGGCAAAGTCGGCACAGGCGCCACAGCTACCGGCACAACCTGTGCGCATGGTCAGTTCCGCCAATGACCGAACTCCGTCTGCCGCTGCCTGGCGGATGGTCGAGTCGGTAATGCCGTTGCAGATACAGACGTACATGGCTGCAGCCCTCCAATGCAGAGCATTGGACTGCAAATGCGAATGAGTGTCAACAACCTTCCGATCTGAATCTGCGGAAACGGGTGAACGGATCAGCCCGCCTCAGCCAGCACCGTCAACGTGGTGCGCAGCGCAACTGAAGGGCCTTCAAGCTGGACCCGGCAAGCATTTTCTACCGTGGGAGCGAACTGGCGCAGGGCGCGTTCGTACACCTGACGCTTGAAGGTGACGACATTCTGCGCCGGATACCAGAAATCCACCCAGCGCCAGATATCGAACTCCGGCTTTTCATTCGCGTCCAGGCGTAAGTGGCGCTCCTCACCCAGGAACCGCAGGAGGAACCAGACCTGTTTCTGACCGATACAGACAGGTCGCTCGTTGCGGCGCAGATAGCGGCGCGGCAACCGATAGCGCAGCCACCCCGGCGTCGCGGCGAGCACCTCGACGTGCTCAGGGAACAAACCTGTCTCTTCCTGCAACTCCCTATACATGGCTTCAAGCGGTGTTTCGTCGCTACGCATGCCGCCTTGCGGGAACTGCCAACCGTCTCGGTTGATGCGGCGAGCCCAGAACAGTCGGCCATCGTCCCGCAACAGGACTATGCCCACATTGGGCCTGTAGCCATCGGGATCGATCACCGGCCGACTCCAGAGAATACGTACTGGATTGATTCTTCCACAGCGCACGCGGAGCCAGCAAGGCAGCACGGCCATATCCGGCTTGACACGCGCCGGGCCAAAGATACAATCCCCGCCCTTCTGTCGGGCACAATTGCCCCAGTGGCTAGGTAGCTCAGCCGGTCAGAGCGCGGCACTCATAATGCTGAGGTCGGCGGTTCGATCCCGCCTCTAGCCACCACTTTATTCCTTGCGACCTTGCCGCTTCACGGCAAGGTCCGGCCTCGGTACTGATGGATCTGTTCAAGACATTCCAGATCGAGGCTGCGCATCGTCTGCCAGCGGTGCCGGCCGGCCATAAATGTTCGCGCATGCACGGTCATTCGTTTCGTATTGAAGTGCATGTATCGGGACCGGTAGATCCGCAGTTGGGCTGGGTCATGGACTTCGCGGACATCAAGCGAGCGTTCGGGCCGATCTTCGATGCGTTGGATCACCACTGCCTCAACGATATCGCCGGCCTGGAAAACCCGACCAGCGAAAATCTGGCCATCTGGATCTGGGCACGGCTCAAGCCAGACCTGCCGCAGCTAAGCCGGATCCTGGTCCACGAGACATGTACTTCGGGTTGCAGCTATGCGGGACCGTAGCGATCTGCGGAAAAGCAGATAAGATTTCCGCACTCATTACGGAGGCGGTGCCATATGTGCCTATCGCGCTGGCTCGCGCTCTTTCTGCTGGTTGCCGCTCCGGGGATACAGGCCGCAACAGTTGGTGGCCATGAATTCGCCGATCGCATCAACGTTCCGGGTGTGGGTGCCAACCTGCGCCTGTCCGGTGCAGCGGTCCTGGATCGCAACTTCGTTCCGTTTTATGCAGCCGCGCTGTATCTGCCGGCATCGGTGCACAGTCTCGACCAGCTGCAATCTGGCCTGAGCGCCTACCGCGTTGTCATGGTCTGGCAGATCCCGGCGCTTGATGAGACGCATGTAGACGACTACTGGCGCAAAGCGTTTGCCGATGCAGCAGGACCGGAACGGCTGAAACGCATCCAGTCCGGCGTCGGGCGATTTGTCGATGTCTTCACCAGCGCTCGTCATGGCCAGGTCATCTTGTTCGATTACATACCGGACGCCGGCATGCGTATCTTCGTCGACGACAAGCCGGCCGGGCAGTTGGCCGGTGTCGAATTCAACTCCGCGCTCCTGTCGATTTGGATTGGCGAGAAGTCGCCGCGGGAGTTCCGAACCGCACTGCTGGCAGGAATCGATCGAAATTGACGCGCCGCGCAATTCAGTTCGGCGAATTTTTCGAGCCAAAAATCAATAAGTTAAACTTACCTTCCGACATCAGGGGCGAAATTCTTCAAATTCTCTGTTGCGTTGCAACAAAAACCTCGTTACAGTGCGCCCCGTCACCCCACACCGCCTAACGAGGGCAAGCCAATGATCGAGCAGTACAACAACCAGGTGCTGGCTTTCAGCAAGAGCTTTGCCGAAGCCGCGTTCAAGGTGCAGGGCCTGGCTCTGCAGAACTTCGAAAAGATCGCCGGCCTCCAGCTGAAGACGATTGAAACCAGCGCGACCGCCACCGCGGCATTCGTGACCGAAGCTCTGGAAGTCCGTGACTTCGACGGCCTCAAGGCTATCTGGCCGAAGGGCGTCACGCTGGCCAAGGAATCGGCCGAGAAGGCCTACGCGACCAGCCAGGAAGTTTTCGGAATCAGCGTAAAGACCAGCGAAGCGCTGGGCGAACTGGCCAAGACCAACTTCGCCGCGACCAACGAAACCATCAAGACCAATGTGGATTCGTTCAAGAAAGCCGCTACCGCTGCAGTCACCAAGTAAGCAGTAGCTGAGGCGAGCATCAAGCCGCGCTGCGACGACCCTCCCCCTCCCCGTAGTCGTAGCGCCGCTTTGGACCGGATGACGCAAGTCATCCGGTCTTTTTCTTTGTGCGCTCAGGCTAGCGCGGCGACTACGAAAAGCCCGACCATGCAGGCGAGCCCCAGAACCCAGGTCAGACTCCGTAGCTGCGGGCGGTCGCTCAGGTAGAACGCGCCGTAAATCAGCCTCAGCGCGATGAACAGCACGGCTAACAGGTCGATGCGTCCCTGCGGCGCGTGCACCCACTGTGCGACCAGTACGGCCGCCGCGAACGGCGGGAACGCTTCAATTGAATTCAGATGCGCCCAATGCGCACGTGCGCGAAAGCCCGTCAGTTCCGCCTGAAACACGCGCGGTTGACGATTGAGCCTGCGCATGCCGGCTTCGTGACCGTATTTCGCGACGGCCGTGAACACGAGCGGCAGCAATGCCGCGATCAAGATACACCACAGGGCAATCGTCACGCAGGGGCTCCTAGATGACAGTCAGACGGACAGAAAACACACGCTGGCCGATTGACCGTACCATGCGCCGGCGTGGGCACGTAGAAAAACATCGAAGTGTCCGCGCACCGGGATATGCCACTAGCAATCGAGCGCGTAAGCGCGTTGATCGACGGATGCAAGTGTGTACCTGCGCCGGACTGGCGGACTGAAAACCGTCGTCCAACGATTCGTCGAAGAACCCTTACTTCGGTCCGAGCAGGCGGCGCAATTTGCCGCCAAGCCCCTCGTCGGCATCCGGGTCAGCTTCCGCATCTCGTTCCGGCTCACGAGAGGGCGGCAGCGGCGTCGGTGCGCGCGGCGGGCGCGGCACCACGGGCTGACCTGGCGCTACCTTGGCGTCCAGCAGTCGCGCGGCGGCCTCGGCCAGTTCGGAAGACGCTCCGCCGGCGGGCATGATGGAACCGGCGCCGATCAATCGTGACACGGTGTGCAGCAGCCCCGGATCGATCCCGATTGCCGGGTGCCCGGCCAAGGCGGCGGCGCGCGAGGGATAGGTTGGAATCGGCTGCGCCAGCCCCTGCTTGAATACGGCCTGTAACACGGCGGGAACGCCGGCCAGGCGAACCGACCCGGTGTTCTGAACGACGCGCGCAGCGAACACTGACAGGGACTTCAGTCCGCTGCTGGACGCATAAATCAGTCCGGCCGCATCAACGACGAAATGGCGAGCACCCGCAGCCTCGAGTTCCTGCAGGCCGAGCTCCACATCGACTGCGCCATCCGCATCCAGGCGCCCGCCCAGTGCAACGATGTGCACCTGTCCTTCTTGTCCGCAAGCCAGCTCGACAGCCACAACCTCAGCCCTCTCGGAAGACCCAGCGCGCTGCGCCGATCTGGATCACGTCCTGGTCGCGCAACAGCCGCTCACGGATCCTTTCTGCATTCACCCGCGTGCCATGCGGAGACCCCATGTCAACGACGGTGTAGCCGGCCATGCTGACGGTGAGCTGCGCATGTTTCGGGTCGACGCCCGGACCGCCGACGCGCACGTCGCTGCCGGAGTCAGCACCGATGCTGATAGTGTTGAGGCTCAACACGATGCTGTTCTTGCCGGCTTCCGGATTTTGCGGGACCAGACGCGCGGCACGCACGACGACCGTGGCGCCGGACGCAGCGGCGGGCGCGGCGCCGTTGCGCGCCGGCAGTGGAATATCCAGCACGGGCATCATCTGCGTCTCGCTAGGCGGCCGTACGGGTTTCGCCGCAGCAACGGTTGCGGCGGGAGCAGCTACCTGTAGCGGTGGCGGAATAGCCGCGAACACCTGCGTCCGATCACTGGCCAAATCGGTTTCCATCGTACGGAAGCCGCCGGGAACCGTCGGAGCACTTGGGCCTGGGCCAGCCGCTGCCGGCGCAGGTGTCGCTGGGGCGCTCGCGACCGGTGGCGACGCGGCGAGATGCAGTTCCGCCTCGGAATGGAACGCGTCAAGGAATCTGGCCTTCAGTTCCTGCGCGCGTTTGAGAGCCTCCGCACGGGCGGCGAGCTCGGTCTCAAGCTCGGCGATTCGACGCTTGAACTCACCCTCATCGAACTCGCCCAGCTGATGGCGCAGGTCGATCTCCTGCCGGTCCAGCGTGATGGACTCATGATCGCCGGTATAGCGCTCGAGCAGTCCGCTGAGCTCGATGAACTGCGCGCGCGCCTCTTGCTTCAGCGGAGCGGCTTTCTGCTCTATCTCGCGATTGCGGCTCTCATAGTCGCCGCGCACGCGAAGGTAGACCGCCTCGGCGACCGCGCTGCGCTTTTCCTCCAGCTGTTGCAGCCGCTCGCTTAGCACGTCCTGCTCGGACTTGAGCGTCTTGAGCGATTCGACGGCGCTGACGTCGATGGCTTGCAGTGCGGCGATGCGATCATTGCTCATGGTGCTCTCCGTGCCGCGCGTCAAGGCGCGACCAATTCTATGTCGATAGTGCCGAAACGTAGCTGGTCGCCCGGCTTGACGGGCGCAGCGGTACCTGTGGCCAGTCGCTGGCCATTGATGAAGGTGCCGTTGGCCGTACCGACTTCCTCTCGCAGAAACAGCAGCGCGCCCTGACGCAGCAGCTTGGCATGGCGGCGGCTGAGAGTGCGCGCGGTATCGAGCGGGCCCAAGTTGATTTCCGGCGTGGTGCCCGTGACCGGATCGATGCGGCCGACCAGAAACTCGCTGCGTCCGGATTCCAACGCGAAACGTTGTCCGCTGGCCGCATGCACCAGCGCCAGAGTGCCAGTTGCATGTGCCGACGCCGCCTCGGCTGCAACCGCACGCGGAGGCGCTACGGCCGGCACAGGTGCAATCGGCGGGACCGGCGACGGAGCCGCAGCCGGTGAAGGCACCGCCCTCGGCGGCAGCTCGGCCACCTTAGCGGGCACGACAGGCGCAGCCGCGGGAGCGCCTGTCGCCGCCGCCGAAGCGACCGGCGCTGCACGAAGACGCTGCAACTCCTGCTGCAACTCGCTTATGCGTTGCTCTGCGCGACGCTGACGCAGGGCCAGCTTGCGCATGATGCGCACAGCAATTTCCACATTTTGACGCAACAACTCAGCGAACGCGGCGCGTTCGATGCGCAAAAGGCGGCAGTTGGTCTGGGCCAACGCCGACGCAAAACGTGGCTGATCTTCGAGCACGGCCATCTCGCCGAGAAAGTCGCCGGGCTCCAGCACGGCCAGCGGCTCGCTACCGCGCGCGGTGCGCAGGATGGCGATGCTGCCGGATTCAACGATGTACATCTCCGCACCGGCATCGCCCTCGCGAAACAGATACTGCCCTGCGGGAACATCGGTGTAGAGGTCGTTTGCCTTGGCCATGCTGCCTTTCCTGCCTGTCGCGGCGGTATCGGCCGATTATGCCGAGCGCTTCAATTGAGCGGCAACCGCGCCGCGACGTTCGTAACGTGTTGTGCCCGCGATCACGCCACGAACGCGCACTGTGCCGCGTTCCCGCACACTGCCGCACGCGGATACTGCACGCAACGACGGTGAGAACGGCGGCAATGAAGCTTCCCGGCAAACTCCTGCTGCTCACGCTGGTCGGCTGCAACGCGGCGGGCGCAGCCACGACCGTGCGCCTGCCGCCCTGGGCCTGCGACGGCAACAACGACCGCATCTTCCGAAACGGACTGCAGGTCGGAGATTTCGTCCGACCCAGTCCCAGCCATGGCAGCGGCGGCGCTATACCCGGGCGACAGTTGCGCACGCTGTCGATCGCCGGACTCGGTAACGGCACACAGAAGCTTCATATCTATGTCCCGCCGAACTACAACCCGGCCTATGCAACGCCGCTAGTCATCACCCTGCACGGCACCGCCGGCAGCCCCGCCAATGCCGACCTCTACGCCCAGGACGTGCGCAACGCGTGGCAAAGTGTCGCAGCCACGCGCGGCTTCATCGTCGCCGCGCCGGTCGCGAACGGCGCTTCGGGCTCCTGGAAGGATGGCCTGTCCGCGCCTCCGAACGACTACACCTTTCTCGCCGCCGCCATGGCCGACCTGCGTGCGGCGTACAACATCGACGACAGCCGCACTCAGCTCTGGGGATTTTCGGCCGGCGGCCATGTTGCTCATGATCTGCTCGTCAACGGCCCCGTTCCGGCGCTGGACGAGAACCATGTCGCCGCTTACGCGGTCAGCGCCGGGCGCTTGTTCGCCCTGGCTTGCCTGGGCGACAGCGAGGAACAGTGCCAGGCACGCCTGGACACGCAGGTGCGCAAGCTACCGTTCGACCTGCACCTGGGCACAGCCGATCCGATGGCCGGTCCGCCCTACAACGCCGCGCAGGATCCGGCGCGCTTCGAAACCGCCGGCTGGGTCATGGACGACACGCTGAATTACTACGTCTTCGGCGGCGGCCACACCTACGAAGCCGGCCACTTCGTCGACATCTGGAACTTCTTCTGCCGCTTCGCCGTGACTCCCTGATGGCCGTCCGCGGCAACGCGGAATTGGCCCCCTTTTTGGTTGCGACGCATCAAAAACGGCTGATATAATCCCGCTGCTTAGTGACCGGTGCGCGTACCGTGCGGTGCGTAGACCGGGCAACCGCCAGGGCAATCCCAGTGAGAAACTCCATCGCCGCCGGCCGGCGACTGGCCACTCGGATCGTGTTCGCCCAGGCGGGAGTTTCCCTTTTGATAGCATTGCTGTTTCTGGCGCAGGGAACGCGTCCGGCGACGGGCGCCCTCGCGGGCGGAATGCTGGTGGCGCTGGGGACCGCACTGCTCGCCGCACGCATGTTTCGCGGTGATGCGATCAGCGGTCCGATGGCATTCTGGGGATTGCTGCTGGGCACGCTGTTGAAATGGATCTTGCTGGTAGGCGGATTGATCAGCCTGCTCAGCGTATGGCGATTGCCGCCTCTGGCGGTGATCACGGGTTTCACGGCAGCCCTGCTGGTGCATCTGGCGGGACTGCGGTTCAAGGAATAGCGGAGTTCTTGTGAGCACCGAGGCAGCGACAGGCGGTCTGAACGAATACATCACCCATCACCTGACCCACAACGTAAAAAAAAA
>JAAFHE010000399.1 GCA_013298265.1 Lysobacterales bacterium
GCCGGGGCCGCGGGCGGTGCTGTGAACGGCGATGATGCACCGCAATCCGCTGGCGGCATCGGCCGTGAACAGCACCTGCTCATGTGGTGCTTCGCCGGGCAGGCCGAACAAGGATTCGAACGAAGGCAGTTGGGCTATGGCATTCATGGCATCGGCTCGTTGAAGGTGATCGGGTTCAGGTGCGCTGCGCCGTCGCGTCAGGTGCGGGCGTCGAACGGGTGGCGTGCATCTGTGCCAGCAACCCCCACTGGGCGGCACGCGCGCTGCTGACGGTCGGTGCTTTGACATGGCCGAAGCCGCGGATCTGCTCTGGCAAGCGGGCCAGTTGAAGGGCGATCGCGTGGACTCGCTCGCCGGGCAGCGGCAAGACGGATTCGACCGCGGACCGGTACTCGTCAATCAAGGCGCGCTCGGTGCGGCGTTCTTCGCTGCGGCCGAAAACATCGAGCGGCCCACCGCGCAGGAACTGCAAGCGCGCGAGCAGCCCGAACAACCAGATCGTCTGCGCGCCGAAGCGCTGCTTCAGCGGCCGCCCTTGCGCATCGATGCGCCCGAGCAGTGGCGGCGCAAGGTTGAACTCCAGCGTGACATCACCCTCGAAGGCGTCGCTCAACGCCTGGCGGAACTCGGGTTCGGTGAACAGCCGCGCGACCTCGTACTCGTCCTTGTAGGCCATCAGCTTGAACAGGTTCTGCGCCACGGCCTTGGCCAGCGTGTCGCCGAGCCCGGCTGCTCGCTCGGCCTCCTGCACGCGGCGCACGAAGGCTTCGTAGCGCTGCGCATACGCTGCGTCCTGGTAGCGGGTGAGGAAATCGAAGCGGTAGCGCAGCAGGGCTTCCAGGCTGCGCGGCATCTGGATCACGACCGGCGTGCCGGGGTGTGCCGCGCGCTGCACGGCTGCCAGGTCGAGCGCTGCGCGGCGGCCCCAGTCGAAGGCGGCCAGGTTCATCTTCACGGCTGTGCCGTTGAGTTCGATCGCGCGCTGCAGCGATGCTGCGGACAAGGGCACCGCCCCGCGCTGCAAGGCCAGCCCCAGCATGAACAGGTTGGCCGCGATCGCATCGCCCAGCAGCGCCGTGGCCAGTGCCGTCGCGTCGACGAACTCGGCACGGCCTTCGACGGCATCGCTCAGCAAGGCGCGGATCTCGGCAGTCGGGAACTGCCAGTCGGGGTTGCGTGCGAACTGCCCTGGCGGCTGCTCATGCGCATTGACGATGGCACGCGTGCGCCCCGGTCGTGTCTTGCCGATTGCATCGGCAGCCGCCGCGGTGAGCATGTCGCAGCCGAGGATCAGGTCGGCTTCGCCAGTGGCGATGCGCTGCGCCCGGAGCTGCTCGGGCCGCGCCGCCACCCGCACATGCGAGGTGACGGCGCCGTTCTTCTGCGACATGCCGGTCATGTCGAGCACCGAAGCGCCCTTGCCTTCCAGGTGCGCCGCCATGCCCAGCAACGCGCCGATGGTGATGACGCCGGTGCCGCCGATGCCGGTGATGAGGATGTTGAAGGGTTGATCCAACGCGGGCAGCAGCGGCTCTGGCAGGGCGCCGGTGGGCTGTGCGGCTGGCGCAGCACCGGCCTTCACCGCCTTGCGCGGCGTGCCGCCCGTCAGCGTGACAAAGCTCGGGCAGAAGCCCTTCACGCAGGAGTAGTCCTTGTTGCACGAGCTCTGGTCGATGGCGCGCTTGCGTCCGAGTTCGGTCTCCAGCGGCAGGATCGCGGTGCAGTTGCTCTGCACACCACAGTCACCGCAGCCTTCGCACACCGCCGGGTTGATGAACAGGCGCTCGGGCGGATCGGGGAACTCGCCCTTCTTGCGCCGGCGGCGCTTCTCGGCGGCACAGGTCTGGTCGTAGATCAGCACACTGCAGCCGGGCACTCCGCGCAACTCCCGCTGCACGGCGTCCATGTCCTGGCGGTCGTGCAGGCTCACCTGGGCCGGCAGTTCAGAGCGGTCGGCGTAGCGGCCCAGGTCCTCGGTGACGAGCGCGATGCGCTGCACGCCCTCGGCGGCCATCTGTTGCGCGATGCGTGCCACCGAGATCGTGCCGTCCACCGGCTGGCCGCCGGTCATCGCCACGGCGTCGTTGTAGAGGATCTTGTAGGTGATGTTGACTCGGCTCGCGATAGCGGCGCGGATCGCCAGTGAGCCCGAGTGAAAGTAGGTGCCATCGCCCAGATTGGCGAACACATGGCCGCGGTCAGAGAAGGCCGCCTGGCCGACCCAGGGCACGCCTTCGCCGCCCATGTGCGTGGTGGTCTTGTTGTGTTCCGGATAGATCGCCGTGGCCATCACGTGGCATCCGATGCCGGCCAGCGCCAGGCTGCCTTCGGGCACTTTGGTGCTGGTGTTGTGCGGACAGCCGCTGCAGTAGTAGGCCGGTCGCGGCGGTGTGTCGACCGCGCGGCGCAGCACGGCTTCCTTGGCGTCGAGAAACGCCAGGCGCGCCTTGATCAGGTCGCTGGTGTGAATGCGTGCGATGCGCGCGGCGATCACACGCGCGATGTGCGCCACCGCGAAGTCGGCCTTGCTGGTCAGCAGCCATTCGCCGCGCGGGTGCACCCACTCGCCCTTCTCGTCGAACTTGCCAATCACGCGCGGGCGCACATCGTCGCGCCAGTTGTAGAGCTGCTCCTTCAACTGGTATTCGACGATCTGGCGCTTTTCTTCGACCACCAGGATCTCGTCCAGTCCGCGCGCGAACTCGCGCACACCGTCGGGCTCCAGCGGCCAAGGCATGGCCACCTTGAACAGGCGGATGCCCAGCTCGGCGGCGTAGCGCTCGTCGATGCCGAGCTCTTCCATCGCCTCGAGCACGTCGAGGTAGCTCTTGCCCGAGGCGACGATGCCCAGCCGCGCCTGCGGCGAATCGATGGTGGTGTGGTTGAGTCGGTTGGCCCGCGCATAGGCCAGCGCGGCGTAGATCTTGTAGTCCTGCATCAGCGCTTCCTGCTTGCGCGCCTGGATGCCCAGCGTGTCGGTGGACAGCCTTGCGTTCAGCCCGCCTTCGGGCAGCACAAAGTCCTGCGGCAACACGATCTGCAGCGCAAAGGGGTCGGCGTCGATGGAGGCCGAGGACTCCACCGTGTCGGCCAGCGCCTTGAAGCCAACAGCACAGCCCGAGAAGCGCGACATCGCCCAGCCGTGCAGGCCGAGGTCGAGGTACTCCTGCACGTTGCAGGGGTAGAGCATGGGCACCATCGCGGCGCTGAAGACATGGTCGCTCTGGTGCGGCAGCGTGGAGCTGTAGGCACCATGGTCGTCGCCGGCTACCAGCAGCACACCGCCGTGGGCCGAGGTGCCGGCATGGTTCATGTGCTTGAGCACGTCCACCGAGCGGTCGACGCCCGGGCCCTTGGCGTACCACAGCGCAAACACGCCGTCGTAGGGCGAGCCGCCGATGAGCTTGACCTGTTGCGTGCCCCACACCGCCGTGAGCGCCAGATCTTCGTTGACGCCGGGCTGGAAGCGCGCGTGGCGCTGTTCGAGAAAGCTCTGCGCCTTCCACAGCGCTTCGTCCAGGCCGCCGAGTGGCGAGCCGCGATAGCCGCTGACGAAACCCGCAGTGTTCAGGCCCTGGGCTTCATCGCGCAGGCGCTGCATCAGCGGCAGGCGCACCAGGGCCTGGATGCCGCTCAGGTAGATGCGGCTTGCGGTGGCGGTGTACTTGTCGTCGAGTCCGACCTTGAGTAGGTGCGGCAGCCGCAAGGCTGAAAGCCGGACGTCAGCCGGAGCGATGGTCTCGTGGGTCATGAGTGTCTCCGGTAGGAGGCTGTGATTAGCTGCGCCGGGAAGGATCGCCACCCGTCGCGTCTATGGTGTGCAGCCGGTAGGACGCGCATCCGCCGCTGCATAGCTTTTACTGGTCAGGTCTGTACGCTCTGTTCTTGCCAAGCATCACCTCATGATGGCCGCACCCTGCGGGAATCATCGGAAAGCAGTTCTCCTCGGCAGTGACCCGCGCGTCGAGAAAAAACGGCCCCTCGCTGGCGATGCACTCGGCAATCGCCGCATCGAGTTCTTCGCGCCGATCGACGCGCCGCGCCTGCCAGTGGAACCCGCGTGCGACGGCGACGAAATCGGGCAAGGCTTCGGTGTAGCTGTGGCTGTAGCGCCCGCCGTGGATCAGCTCTTGCCACTGCCGCACCATGCCCATGTAGCCGTTGTTGCACAGCACGACCTTGACCGGAGTCCGGTGTTGTGCAGCCGTCGACAGCTCCTGAATATTCATCAGGATCGACGCGTCGCCACTCACGCAAACGACGAGCGTGTCCGGGTGGGCAATCTGAGCGCCGATCGCTGCCGGCAGGCCATAGCCCATGGTGCCGGCACCACCGGACGTGAGCCACCGATACGGGCGCTCGAAACGCAGATGCTGCGCGGCCCACATCTGGTGCTGGCCGACATCGGTCGAGATGATGGCATCGCGGCCTTCGATCGCGGCTTGCAGCCGCACCATCAGCGCCTGCGGTGCAATGCGTTCGGTCGTGTCCTCGAAGGCATAGGAGCGTTCGGCACGCCACCCCCCGATGCGCCGCCACCAATCGTCGAGCCGATCGGCGCGCAGCGGCCCGCGTTCGACGATCAGCCCCAACAGCGTCGCGAGCAGTTCG
>JAAFHE010000400.1 GCA_013298265.1 Lysobacterales bacterium
TTGCAGCCCTTTAGCCTGTCCTCGATTTCGCCGGGTTCGATGCGGAATCCGCGCAGCTTGATCTGAAAATCGTTGCGGCCGAGGAACTCAAGCTCGCCGTCGTTGCGCAGGCGCGCCAGGTCGCCGGAGGCGTAGGCGCGCTGGACGCGTCCATCGATGAGGAGATCGTCGATGAAACGCTCGCGCGTGAGCGCGTCGCGGCCGAGATAACCGCGTGCGACTCCGCGACCGGCGATATGGATCTCGCCGACGACGCCACGCGGCACGACCTGGCGTTCGCGATCGAGCAGCACGAGCGTCGTGTTCGCAATGGGCCGGCCTATGGGCACGCTGACCGCTTCCGACGGCAGTTCGTCAGCGGAATAGATCGCGCAGCCGACAACGGTTTCGGTCGGCCCGTATTCGTTGACGAGCCGCGCGCGAGGCGCCAGGGTGCGCCACAGCGCGACCGTCGCCGCCGGCAGGGCTTCGCCACCAATGACGAATACATCGACCGAGCACGACACGTCGTCACTGGCCAGGCGTTGACCCAGCGCCAGCAGATGCGCCGGTGAAATCTTGACGAGCCCGCGCAGACCGGCGCGCACCGCCGCCTCGAGTCCTTCGAGTTCGTTGCGTTCCGGCAGCAGTTGCGCGCAGCCGCCGCTGATCAGCGGAAGCCAGAGGCTGGTGACCGTCGCGTCGAAGGCCAGGGGCGACGACACCAGTGCGTCGACGGCTGCAGTGCCGTCGCCATAGGCGGTCCAGGCCCACTGCAGGTAGTTCGACAGACCACCCTGCTCGACAAGGACGCCTTTTGGCTTCCCGGTCGAACCCGAGGTGTAGATGAGATAGGCGGCATCCGTCGCATCGAGCGCTGCGGCCGCACCGGGCGCCTCGGCACTGCGGGCCGCAATGACCGCCTGCTCGGCGCGATCGTCGAGTACGACGACCCGCAGCAGCGCAAGCGCCGGCAAGTCGTCGGCAAGCGCATCTTCGGTGACGACCGCGAACGGCTTGCAGTCATCGAGCAAAAAGCTGAGCCGAGCCATCGGCTGCCGGGTGTCGAGCGGCACATAGGCGGCGCCGGCCTTCCACGCGGCGAGTGCGGCGACGACAAGATCCGGACTGCGGCGCAGGAACAGCGCCACGCGATCGCCGCGACGCAGACCCGCCGCCGTCAGATGTTGCGCCAGACGGTTCGCGCGCGCATCGAGCGCCGCATAACTCAGCGTCGTGTCGCCGCAGCGCAGTGCCGTCGCGTCGGGGCGCTGCTGCGCCACCGAGGCAAACGCCTGATGCACGCACCCGATGGGCTGCGCTGTCGTTGCACCGACGAGCAGCGATCCGGAGTCGTCGGCGCACAGCAGCGGCAGACGCGAGATACGGCCGCCAGGTTCGTCACAGAACGCCTGCAACACTCGCAGCAGGCAGCCAGCCATGCGTTCCATGCTGACGCGATCGAACAGCTCCGTGCGATAGATCAGATCGCCGCGGATGTCGTCGCCGTGATCGACCAGCGACAGCATCAGGTCGAACTGGGTCGTGACGAGGGGAACGTCGATCGGCGTGATCTGCACCTGCGGCAGCGACAGCACGGTTTCGTGCCTTGCCGACACCAGGCCGAGCAAGGTCTGGAACACCGGCGTATGGCTGCGGCTGCGCTGCGGGTTCAACGCTTCAACGACGGATTCGAACGGCACTTCGGCGTGCGCATAGGCGGCAAGCGTGGTCGTACGAACCTGCTTGAGCAGCGTTGCGACATCCATGTCGCCGTCGAGCATCACACGCAGCGCAAGGGTGTTGGCGAAAAATCCGATCAGCCCTTCGACTTCGTGGCGCTGCCGGTTCGCGAACGGCACACCGGTGACGATGTCGCACTGTCCGCCGAGACGAGACAGCAAGGTCGACCAGGCGGCCAGCAGGGTCATGAACACGGTGCAGCCATGCTGCGCCGACAGCGAGCGCAGATCGCGCACGAGTGCGGCCGGCACCTGCAGCGGAATGGCCGCGCCAGCGGCAGCCGGCGCGGCGCGGCGCGGCCGATCGAGTGGCAGTTCGAGCAACGCGGGGGCGCCGCTCAGGTGCGCGGTCCAGTAGGCCAGATCGCGCGCGTGTTCGTCGCTGCGGCTCCACTGCTCGCAGGCAGCGGCATAGTCGCCGTAGTGCAGCGCGAGCGGCGCAAGCGCCGGCGCTTCGCCCCGCTGCAACGCCGCATACGTGTTGCAGACCTCGCGCGCGAGGATATCGCCGGACCAGCGGTCCGAAATGATGTGATGCTGCGTCAGGATCAGCACATGATCCTGCGGATCGCGCTGCAGCACGATCTGGCGAATCAGCGGACCACGTTCGAGATCAAACGGTCTGGCTGCTTCCTCCGCGATGCGTTCGGCGATCGCCAGGTCGCTGGCGGCATCGTCCGAAGTGGCTAACGGTTCGACGACGAACGGCAGATCGAAGGTGTCGTCGACGACCTGGCGCGGTTCACCGGCCGTGCTGGCGAACCGCGTGCGCAGCACCGCATGGCGTGCAACGACATGGCGCAGCGCCGCGCGCAGCAGATCCACATCGAGTGCACCGCGCAGACGCAGTGCTGTCGCGAGGTTATAGGCCGCGCCTGCAGCCGGATCAAGCCGGTCGAGAAACCAGAGCCGCCGCTGCGCCGACGTCAACGGCAGCGGCGCATCGCGCGCGACCGCGACCAGCGGTGCAAGACGACGTTCGCGACGCGTACCGAGCAGCGCAGCCATGCCCGCAAGCGTCGGCACAGCGAAGACATCGGCGACCGCGAGTTCGACATTGAACTCGCGCTGCAGGCGCATGACCAGACGCAGTGCCAGCAGCGAATGCCCGCCGAGCTCGAAGAACTGGTCGTGGCGGCCGATCCGCTCCAGGCCGAGCAGTTCCTGCCACAGGCTCGCGAGCAACACTTCGCGCTCACCCTGCGCCGCTTCGTAGCCACGCGCGGTCACGGCCTCGCCTCCCGGTGCGGGCAATGCGGCGCGATCGAGCTTGCCGTTCGGGGTCAGTGGCAATGCATCGAGTACGACGAACGCACTGGGCACCAGGTAGTCGGGCAACTGCGCGGCCAGTGTCGTGCGCAGGTCGGCCGGTGACGCCACGTCGCCGACGAGATACGCCACGAGCCGCGTGTCGTCGTGATCCTGCCGCGCGATCACGACGGCCTCCTTGACGCCGATGATCGCCTGCAACCGTGTCTCGATCTCCCCCAGCTCGATGCGCAGACCGCGCAGCTTCACCTGGAAGTCGTTGCGACCGAGGTATTCCAGCGTGCCGTCGGGCAGCCAGCGACCCAGATCGCCAGTCCGGTACAGCCGGCCGTTCGGCCTGAACGGATCGGCGATGAAACGCTCCGCGGTCAGCGCCGGCTGATTCAGATACCCGCGCGCAACACCTGCACCGCCGATATGCAGTTCGCCGGCGACGCCGACCGGCACCGGTTCGCCCTGCCCGTCGAGCACGTATAGCTGCGTGTTTGCGACAGCCCTGCCGATGCCGCTGACGAAGCCGGCTTCACGCGACATGACCTGCCAGGTCGAATAGGTCGTCGTTTCCGACGGACCGTAGAGATTGGCCAGTTGCATCACGTCGGTCGTCGCGAACAGGCGTTCGACCAGATCACGCTTGAGCGGTTCGCCAGCGACGTTGATCGCCGTGACTCCGGCAAGTGTGTGGCCGGCATCGAGCCATGCCCGCAAAGCCGATGGCACGGTGTTCGCGAGCACCGCGCCGGCGAGTCCGTCCTGCGCCTGCAACGCGTCCGCCACAAGTCGCACGCAACCGCCGACAGTCAGCGGCGCAAGCAGCTCGAACACCGCAAGATCGAAGTTGATCGACGTACAGCACAGCGTCTGCTGCAACAGCGCAGACGGAAACGCGTCCTGCGCCCACTGAATGAAGTTCAGCACGTTGCCGTGCTCGATCATCACGCCCTTGGGCCGTCCGGTCGAACCGGAGGTGTAGATCACATAGGCCAGATGCCGGCGCGTCAACGCCGGCACAACCGGGTTCGTCGCAACGCCTTCGTGCACCAGCGCATCGAGCACCAGCGTGGTGGCGCCAGGCGCTGCCACCTGGCCTGCCACATCCGCCGTGACGAGCAGCGCGACCGGCGCGCAGTCCTCGAGCATCCAGGCCAACCGTTCGGCCGGATACTGCGGATCCAGCGGCACATACGCTGCTCCGCTCTTGAGCACACCGAGCAGGCCCGCGACCATCAGCGGGCCGCGTGTCGCCGCTATCGCGACCCGATCGTCCGGCCGCACACCGCTCGCGATCAGACGGTGGGCGATGCGATTGGCCTGGCCATTGAGCTGCGCATAGCTGGTCCCGACACCGTCGAACCACAACGCCGTCGCTTCCGGCGTCCGTTCCACCTGTGCTTCGAACAAGCCGTGCACCAACGGCTGATCCGGATACTCCACCGACGTGGCATTGAAGGTTTCCAGCAGTAGATTGCGTTCGGCCAGCGGCACTACGGCGATGCGTTCCAGCGCCGCTGCGCCATCCGCCTCGAGCGCTTCGACGATGTGGATCGCCGCTGTCTGCGTATAGGCAATCAGACGTTCCGCATCGATACCGGCCACACACTGCGCCGTCAGCGCAA
>JAAFHE010000401.1 GCA_013298265.1 Lysobacterales bacterium
CGTAGTCGGCCATGCGTGTCGAGACCGCACCGGCCAGGCGCACGGGAGATCCGGCATCGGTCAGCGCGTGCAGCAGCGCGTGGATGTCGGCGATGGCAATGCCGTGGACGAAACGAGAACCGGAAGCGAGCCCGAGATCCATGCCAGTGCCCGGCAGAGGGATGCGCCACGCTCGCGCACTGACGATCCGATCCACGGGGACTTCGATGCGCTGATGGCCTTGTTGCAGCACCAGCATTCCTGCATGGATGCGCGCGCGCGCTGCGAACAGACGCTGAATCCCCCACGCCGCGACAGCCGGCGTCAGCGTCGCCCAAGTGAAGATCTGTAGTTGTACCAGCGAGTTCACCTGCAGGCCGTCGCGCAGCAGCATGCGCAAGGCCAGCCACAGCAGGCCGGCGCCGGCGCACACGCGCAGCAGCGCGGTCGCGACGCGCCAGCCCGGCGTGAGAAGCACGACATCGAATGTAGCCGGAACCGGCGACTCTGCAGCGACGTCCGCAGGCCTACCTGCGCTCACCCTGCGTAGGCGCCACGCGCGCAAGACCGACGCGATGGCGAGCAATAGCAGGAACGTACCGGCTGCGCCGCCGACCCAGTCGCCCCAGCGCACCATCACTGTCGGCGGCGGGTCGCGCAACGGAACCTCGCCCGCGAGTACGGCGCGATCACCCATCGCCGTGCTGGCGAGCACCGCACCCGTGGGATCGACGAAAGCGCTGAGCCCGTTCGTGGTGACGCGCAGTTGAGGCAGGCGCGTCTCGATGCTGCGGAACGCCGCCACCGCAAGATGCAGGCGTGCACCGATCGGGTGGGTGGTGAACCATGAATCGTTGGAAAGTCCCACAATCGCCTGCGCGCCGAGACGCGCGCCGTCGATGGCGAGACCCGGATGTACGTCATCGAGACAGATCAGCGGTACCACATTGAGCTCGCGCCCGTCAGCGGCGCGCAGCAGCATGACGCGTGCGCCCGAACCGGGCTGCCAGCTACCGGTCCACGGCAGCCAGCTTCGCAGCAGCGGACCATCGAGCCACGCCGGGACGTGTTCGGTAAAGGGAAACGGATGCGTCTTGCGGTAGGTGCCGATCAGGCCGGTGCCAGGCGCCAGGAAAGCGGCAGCGTTGTACTCGCCCGCGGCATCGCGATCGTAGGTACCGAATACCAGCGCCACGTTAGCGGCAGCAGCGAAATCGAGGATCTCGCGGTCCAGCGCAGCCCCCGCCTCGCTGCGCGGATGTCCGAATGGGGTCGGATAGACCGTCTCCGACCACAGCAAGGCGTCCGCCTGGTGGTGTTCGATCGCCGCTCGCGACAGCGCGAAGTGCGTGTCCAGCACCTCGCGGACCACAGCATAGGTGCCGCGCTCCTGCCGCCGACGTTCGTAGTCGACGATGTTCGCCTGCACCATCGCGATGCGCATCGACGCGGCCGGCGCGCTCAGTGCCGATTCGATCGCGGAGAGGCGCAGTGCGCCGTAGCCCGCCATCATCGCCGGCAGCGCGATCGCGACCGCCAGCGGCCGCAGCACCGTGTGCACAGCTTCGCGCCGTTGCGTCACCGCCTGCGTCAGCGCTTCGTTGACGAGGATCAGCACAAAGGTGATACCGGCCGCGCCACCGAGGTCCGCAACCTGCCGCAACCACACCGCGGGCAGAAGGCCGTGGCCAAGCGTGTCGCCCAGCAGCTTCGGCCACAGCCATTCGCAGGCGACCCAGGCCGAAGCACCGGCGAGCGCGCGCAGAACGGCCCCATGACGCCTTCCGGCGACATGGCGCACCAGGGCGAAGACCATCACCTGCGGCTGCAGCAACGGCGCGAGAGCACACAGCGCCAGCACCGCGGGAGCCGTGCCCATGCCGGTATAGGTATCGACCGCCACGCCGAACCAGGTGAACACTGCCAGGACGATCGCGACACTCATCAGCCATCCGCTGAGCAGCGCGCCGGCGACTGTGTTCGCGGCGTTCAATGCGAGCAGCCACGGCACCAGCAGCCCGAAGCCCAGTACCCACGCATTGCCGCCGCGTGCATAGATGCCCAGCAGCGACGCGCTGGCGGCGATGCCGACGAGCAGACGCAAGGTTGCGCGCCGCTGCGCAAGGAACGCACGCATCAGGGCATACACATCAGGGTCGGCACATCAGGGCGACGGCGGGATGGTGATCTCCCGGATCGGGAGCCCGGGCGGCGCCATCTCGGGCGGTACGACCCGATCTTCCGGAACCTTGATCTCGCGGCCGGCCGCATCCACGAATACGCCGTCGGGCGAAAACATCAGGATCGGTTCCAGCGGCTCGCCCTCGTCGGTCACCTGGTGATGACGCACGTAGCCTTCCGGCAGTACGAAATCGTCAGGCACCACCAGACCGCGCAGCAGCGGACTCGTGCCGGGCGGATTGAAGGCGCCTATGCCGGTGTGATCGCCCATGTCGTGCAAGGCCTGGATCACCTCGGTCACGGTGGGTACGGGATCCATGGGTGACACGTAGGTCGCGATGTCGTTGGGATCGCCGCTCGGCATGTCGTCGGGACTGCGTGCGATGGGCATGACCTGCGCCGATGCGTGGTGTTGTGGAGCGCGCGCTGCCGTCGCGCGGACGCGGGCGGGCGCCGCAAGCTGTGGTTCGTTCGCCGTTACGGTGACCGGTGCGGTGTCCGCGCCGCGGCCACGTTCGTTCGCCGTGCGAGAAGGCCGCGGCGAGAGCAGCAGCGTCGCGATGCCCGCCATGACAACCGCTGTGGCGAGCACCTTCACAATGATCGCCGCCGAAAGCACCGAGCGACGTTCACGCACCACGCGCACACCATCGCCGTCCTGGACGGACGGCGTGGTGCGGTCATGGCGGTCGCCGTTCACCGGCATTGCACCTTCTGGGCGATCAGGGCGTGGGCGGGTTGTAGGTCGACAGCGACCAACCCATGCGCTCGTGCCCGAAGTTGTTCCAGATCGGACTCTTGCCGCCGGTGAAGCTGGTATAGCGCGGCGCGCCGCTGCCGGTCGATCCGCCGAAGAGGCCGGCACTCACCGTGCCGCCGGTGTAGGTCGGGTGCACGTCGTCGGACTGGATATAGTCGAAGCTGCTCGACGAGCTCACGAAATGTGTGTTCGCGTCCCGCAGCGTCGAGCGCAGCGTGGCAGTGATACGCGTCAGGTAGCTCGCCTCGGTATCGCCGGCCACGTAGCGCAGCGCGTTGGAATCGATCTGACCGTCACCGTTGCTGTCGTAGTCCGCGCCCATGTACTGCGCGAAGTTGTCAGCGCATTGGAAGCCCTTCTGGCGCGCGTACTCGCACATCCAGTAGTTCATCGTCGCCACCGCCGGCAGGAAACGATCGCGCAGGTTCACCGTGGCACCGGTGGCCGAGTCGCGGCACGAGCTCTGCACGTTGTCGGCGTTGTAGCCCGGGTAGTAGAGGTTCGCGATGAGCTTGAGCCGGGTGTTGGCATGAGCATTCGCGTTGATGTAGTCCATCGCCTGGGCGACGTAGGTCTTGCAGGAGTTCACCGCATTGGTCAGCACGCTATAGTCGCAGGTGCCGGTCTGTGACTTGAAGCTGGTACGCGCCTGCAGGCCGTCGTTGCCGCACATCTCGAAGGTGACGACCCGCGTGGAACTGGCCTGCATGTACGAGCGTTCGGCCACGATCTTGTTCTGATAGACATCCGAAGCCACCGCGCCCGACTTGGCACGGCGGATGTTCTCGATGTCAGCGTTCCACAGCGCGGAGAGATACTCCGAATCGACGGTAGTCGCGGCGTAGCGCGCCGCGTTGCTGATGGAGCCGTTGTAGCCCGCGTAGATCGAATCGCCGTAGGCCACGACCCGATAACTCGCACTCGTTCCGGCGCGGTCTACGGTCCACGAGACGTTCTGGTTGAGCGTGTTGCCCATGGCCTGGGCGCTCAGAGTGAGCAACGCAATAGCTGGCAGCCACCGACGGGCGGTGCCGCGGAATCGGTTGTACATGGTTGTCCCCACGAGGTCAGTTGCAGATCAGACGCAGAAACCGGACGGTTTCCGCCTTCCCAACGAAACGCAACACTCGGCATGGCGCCCATGTCGAGCACCCCCCTTTGCCGAGCCGAAGACTAAATGTGCGCGTTGTGGCGGTCAATACGCTCGTTTGAATCTGCTTACGATGCACTGCAACATCTGATGCGCCGGTTTCGCGGGTTCTTGAGGGCAAACGAGGGCAAACGAGATCAGGCATTTTCGCAACTATTTATCTTATGGGAAATATATCCTTTCCGATTGAGGGTCGTTGCCCGGGTCGGTCCTGCACAACGGAGTCAGGTAGGAATGGTACTGACTTTAAGCGCAGCATCCCGATTTTCGTCATTCCCGCGTAGGCGGGAATCCAGCCTTTTCGACCCAGCAACGGCGCTGGATCCCCGCCTACGCGGGGATGACGGGCTTAAGTCAGTGCCATTCGAGTCAGGTAGTCGTGGCACTTACTGGACACGCTTGTCGTACCCGTATCTGCTGACAAGTTCCCATCGGGCCGGCTCCTTTGCTTTCGGTGTTGTCTGGTAACTCCACCTTGGTATTGCAAGCCGGCTTTAGCTTTTGCGGTTCAGAGGGT
>JAAFHE010000402.1 GCA_013298265.1 Lysobacterales bacterium
CAGGCCGCTGGTGTGCACGATGCCCGTGTCGCTGAAGATCAGTTTGTTGCCTGACGGTTCGATGAGTTCCTTCACGCCGAAGGCCTGGTCGATCACGTACACCACACCCTCGCGCGTGGTCAGGCGCGGTAATCGTCGTGGTGCCCAGCGCGAGCTACCGTCCAGCGTCGCACTCACACTCGTCGTCGGTGTCGTCTCGTTCGCCGTGACCTGCACCTGGACCGGGGTGCCCGGCAGCGGTGCACTCGGGGTCAGCGTCACCGTCACGTCCAGCGGCGCATCGGCCGCAACCGTGTCGATCGTCCACGACTGCTCGGTATACAGCGTCGCATCGCTCGTGCGCAGCGTGACGAGCACGCGGCCGGCGCTGGCCGGGCAACCGTCAGTTCAACGGAGAGGTGCTCGCAATGGCGTCGGAGATTCCCTAGAAGTGGTTGTCCCGGCCTTCATTATACAAGTGAACAATACCATGTTCGCGTTCGCCGCTCAGCGATCTTTTCTCAATCGCCGAGCCTGCTCTCGCTTCTGCTCAACTATCTCATCAGCGACTGATCTCGTCAGTTCGATGGCGGAACTTTCGGATGCCTCCACTGTTGCGCCGCAGCTCGTGAACTCTCCTTGCTCACTAGTGAAGAACCAGTATTTCCCAGGCACCAAGAGACTCTTTCCGCAAGCCGAAGAAGATGCAGGCGTTCTGACGGATGTGAATGAAGGGCGCCCCCCCTTCCTTGCAATGACATCAGAAATCCCGAATAAAAACCAATCCCTGTTGCTACTCAAACTCGCTGAAGTTACCTCTGCCATAAACACTCGATCCGATGAACTCATGCCGTCCGCGACCGACTCCGCAATGCAACTACAGGCAAGTACAGGTGCGGTCACGATGACGAGAAAAACCGAACAGATCCCGTTTCGAAGAAGAGCAAGTTTGCTGTAGCACATGTCATTTTCCTAGCACATCATTCAGGACTTTTCCATGATACCACTGCACAGAACCCCTGCCAGATATCGTCGCCATGATGTCTTCTTCATGCCCACCAATAGGCGCCCCCGTTTTTTCCACATACATATCCCTAAATCCGAGCGAATGCCCAAACTCGTGCGCAGAAGTGTCGGATGCGGAATCTCTATTTCCGCACACATAAAGATCGTCGCCTTCGCCGTTATCAATGTTCTCGGCGTGCGCACGACATCCGGTTCCGGACTGACCAGAAAGCCTGGACCTACGCAGTCTCAAAGTACCGGCTCCGGACGGAGAACTCATATCCGAAACAAGATTGGTCTCAAAAAGGAAAACGTTGCCACCAGGTCCTGCGAAAGACCCGCCCCAACGCCGTTTCACATGAACAATGAAGTTATCTACCTCACTCGCGCTTACATCGCCAAGACCCTTTACAACGCCAGATATCTTAATGAAAGAATATTTCCCAGCTGATGTGATTCTTACGTTGGCTATTCCCCATCTAGTTGCATGGTAGAAACTGAGCGTATTCAGATATTGGTCCGACGATATCGACTTAGCTATGGCGGGTTTCGACAGATCCAATCCAGCCGCCAAAATTGACTGTATTCCCGAAGCAACGGAAAGCTCGGCAAGCCCAAAGTTCCCAGATGGGTCGGTCACGCGCGCAGGATCTTGATTTCCGTAAATATACTTGTTTATAGACATCGGATCCGTATCGAAGCCTGCAAAGCTATCCTGTTGCGTAAATCTTCCGCTAACCGGATTCATGTACCTGGCGCGCAGGTAATAGAACCCCGAGTTAGGATCAAGCTGCTCGCCCGTGTACAGGAACGCGTTATCGCTAGTCTGCTGCGACGCCGCCGCATCGATCTCACCAAACGCCTCGAACGTCGTTCGATCGGTGACCGCGCCAGCTTCGTCGGTCAGCAACCGCGTGCTGCCCAGCCCATCGGCGTGGTAGTAACGCAGCCCCGCAGGAACACCGGGATTCGATCCGTTCGCCGCCACCGCCGGCGTATAACGCCTAATCCGATCATCCCCCACCGCATACAGCGCCTTGACGCTCAACGCACCGCTGCCGACCTGCTCGGCTTCTTCGATCACCTGCGCATAGGGCTGATTCGGATCGATCAGGTAATGCGTGGTCTTCGCCGTCGGCGCCGTGGCATTCGTGGTCTGGCTCAGCCGGATGCCGTCATGTCCATAGGCATAGCGCGTGACTTCACCGGCCAGGGTCTGGATTTCCGCCAGGCGGTTTGCATCATCGTATACATAGTCAATCGTCTCGGTCGGCGATACCTTGCGCGTCGTGTTGCCGGCGTTGTCGTAGGTATACGTGGTCGTGCCGGCAACGGCGCCGGGCACGGTACCGCTTAGCGTGACCGCTTCGGTTTCCAGGCGATCGTTGGCGTCATAGACATACGCGGTGCTTGCCGTTCCCGTCGGGCTGCCGACCGGGCCTAGCGACTTGGTCTGCGTCAATCGGTTGCCGGTGCGGTCGTAGGTCCAGCTCGTGCGGCGGTCGTTGCCTAGCTGCGTGACGGTTTCACTCGTCAGGCGTTTTACGCCGTCATAGCCGTAGCTGACCGTGCGCTCGATCTGGCCGGTTTCGGTGATCGCGGTGCGTAGGCCACTGGCGTCCAGCGTATAGGCCACACCCAGCAGCAGTGTCGCACCCAGCTTGTGCTGGATGCCGGTCAGTCGATTTCTGCGGTTGTAGGCGTAGCTCGTCACGATGCCGTTGTCGTGCGTGACGCTTTCGCGATTGCCTACACCATCGTAGCCATACGTCGCGATCGGCACACTGCTGGTGCTGGGCTTTACCGTCTTCAATCGATTCACATCATCGAAGGTGTAAACAGGGGAACTTACCGTGCCCTTTCCGCTGAGCACCGATTTTTCCTTGACGCGGCTTGGGGTTACTGAGGCAATTTCGCTAGCTGCAACGGCTGCGGCCGCGACAAACCCCCGATGTGCGGTTTTCGTTTCCCACGCGGGCGTGCTGACGCCCGCACACACGCTGGCGAGCGTGAGCAGGACGACGGTGGTGACGTGGCGCAGCCAGGCGGACATGGGCGCGAGTGTCGCGGCAGCGATCCGTTTTGGGAAGGCCGGGACCGTGGGCCGGCGAGGGCATTGTCCTTAGCCGCCTGCTGTTGGCGTGCGCGTAGCGCAAGCGGGCTCTTGGGTGAGGCTGGCCCCGCTGCCGAGGCAGCGGGGCCGTGGTATCAGCGCGGGGTGGTGGAGCGCTTGAGCTGCTGCTTGAGCAGCCGTTCGGCGAGGTTGGCGATGCGCATCGCGTCTTTGTAGTCGAAGCACAGCGGGCCGTAGGGAGTGTGGATTTCGACTGTGAAGCGGATGGCGGGGATTTGTTTGTCGAGAGCAAAGCGGATGCGTTCCTCGTACTGACGGCGATGAGCGTCGATGTCTTTCATGGGTGGAGTTCCGGATCGCGCCGCGATCAGGGATTGATCGCTGGGGGCGTATACCCCCGGCGTGCCGCGCGCAGGGCCGTCAAGGATTCGCGTAGCGAACTTGCGCAGTCCTTGACGGCCCGAGCACGGCACCATCCTCGAACGACCCCAGCGAGCAATGGGTATGAGTGGTGACGATGCGCGCTGTGGCGCGTGGCAGCGCCGATGACGAAGCCCAGCCGATGAGCCCACGCGCAATGGCTGCGCACACGCCGATGCGCTGACCGTGAAGCAAGTGCAGCGGCTAAAGAAGAAGCGCGCTGCGCGCTCAAGCGCGTGGCGACGGTGTTTACGAAGCCCGACCGACCAGCCCACGCGCAACGGCCGGCACGCCGACGAAGCGACCATAGGCAACGTGCCGCAGGCACACTTTCGCTGCGCGTAGCGCAGGCGGCCACTTTGCATAATGTGTGTTTTGCGGTGAGCGAACCGGCGCTTGGGGCTGCCACGCCGGTATGCCGCGACACGGACCAGGCGGCGACGGCCGCCTGGCGCAAAACGGCACATTATGTAACGTGGCCGCGATAGCCCCGTGAGCCCACACCGAACCGGCGAGACGAAGCGCGATGTGATTGGGCGAGTGGGGATGGGGGAAGACAAGGTGATGCGGAGCGCACGGCCGCTGTAATGCGCGGCGGCTGTTTGCCGTGCATTGCTGCGGCCGTGCTAGGAACACACCAGCACGGGCGCCAGCCGGTGCTGACATTCGCGAGGCCACGCCGAGCGTGCCAGAGCGGAGCCCGGTGAAGAACGAAGCGAGCGGGCCGCGCAGCGGCCCGTCGTAGCCGGCGCGTTGCATGCCGAGCGCAGCGACGAAGGAGGCAACGACTGAGGAGCGTAGCGATTGCATGCAACGTGACGGCGGTCAGGTGGCCGTACTGGCTCCGCGTGTGTCCGATAAACGCACCGTCGCTACGAAGCCGCACCCATGCGTCCGCCTCACTCCGCATCAGCCTCCGGCTTCACCGGCAGCGCCTCGGTGCGCCGCTCCAGCTTCACCCCCGGATGCGTCGCTCGATGAATCGCCTTCAGCGCCTCGATCGACACATGCGTATACACCTGCGTCGTGCCGATGCTCGCATGGCCCAGCAGCGCCTGGATAAAGCGGATATCCGCCCCGTTCTCCAGCATCGCCGTCGCCACCGCAT
>JAAFHE010000404.1 GCA_013298265.1 Lysobacterales bacterium
CTATCAACGTGCTGTTGCCAGAATCGCTCTGGCTTCGGAATTGCCATGCTCGGCGCCTCTGCGGGTGGAGAGGCAAGCATTGGTACTTTGCTGTAGTTGGGGAAGGTGGCGAGGGCGTACGCTTACAGTATAAAAAGCTACTTTGACGAACTGGCCGCACCCAGCGGCGGCGGCGCGCTGAGCTGGCCCGCACGCAGTTGCGCGTCGAGACGCTCGACCTGACGCTGGAAGTCGTCACGCATGGCCTTGGGCAGGGTCGCTATCGCCTGCGGGCTGGCCCAGGCCGTGCGCAGGTAGGCGGCGTTCGCGCCGGCTTCGTCGCCGAGCGTGGTGCGGGCGCGGCCGAGATTGATCGTGAATTCGGGGCGTTCTCCGGCGGCGATCGCGGCGTCGAGCAGGGTCACGGCGTCCGCGCCACGGCTGATCATGATCAGCGCGATCGACCGCGTCAGTATCGCGCGCGGATCGCCGGGCAGCGCGGCGGCGGCCTGCGCGGCCTGTGTTTCGGCCAAGGCGACCTGACGCAGCGCCGCACGATCGGTGCCCTCCACACCGGAGCGCGCGGCGGACTGGCTCATGCGCAGCGCCTGATCAATGCGGAAGTTCGCGTCGTTCAACCGCCACTCGGCCTCGTAGCGCGGAAATTCAGGCCACAGGGCCAGCGAAAGCAGCGCGACGACGAACAGGCGCCAGAGAATCGTCATGCGACGTCCGCCGGGACTGTCGCGAGCAGCCGCCAGGCACGGCCGCAGGCCAGCAGCAGCACGATCGCGGTGAATGGGATTTGCAGTGGAAACCAGGCCAGCGCCGCGACGGCACCGGCCACGATGATGCCGAGCATCAGGTGTGCTTCCAGTCGTGTATGCGCCGCGTTGACCGGGCGGGCGAGGTGCAGCAGTCCGCCGAGCAACCCGCCCAGCGCGGCCAGCACCGCAAGGAGCACGGGCAAGCCCGCCTCCGCCGCGACCTGCAGGTATTCCTGGTGCGCCTGCACGAAGGCGGTGGCCGGGGGCGGCGGTGGTAGGCGCCGCCGCAGCTCGATTTCGGCGGCGAAGCGCTGGACCTGCGACTGCTTGGCGTAGCTGCCCGGTCCGTAGCCGGTCCAGGGTTTGGTCGCGATCATTTCCACGGCCGCGGCCCAGGCGCCGAGCCGGTAGGTGGTCAGCTGCTGCCAGGTCTCGACACTGACCGGCACGCGCGTCCAGGTCTGCGCGCGCAGCGCGGGTACGGCCGCGCAGACGCTCAGCAGCAGCGCGAGCACCGCACCGGCGCGAGGCAACCAGCGCAACACGTGCCAGCGCACGGTGACCAGCGTGGCTATCGCGGCGAGCAACGCGATGGCACTGGTCAGCTGCCGGTTGGCCAGGATCGCTGCAACACTGAGCGAGACCGCCAGCCAGCCGAGCCAGCGTGCACGTGCGGTCGGCGCGACCAGGCCGAGTGCGGCACCGGCCGCACCGAGCAACGCGCAGCCCAGCGCGACATAGGCTTCGTTGCCGAGCAGTGCACCGGTTGGATAGCGGCCGCCGAGCTGGGCCAGTGGCAGCGTTCCGGCCAGCCCGACCGCCTGCAGCAGCGACAGCAGCGCGTTGCCGGCGGCACCGGCAGCGGCGAGGCCGGCGAGCACGAGGCCTGGCCGGCCATCGAGCAGACGCGCCGCGCCGAGCGGGACGAACAGCGCGTACAGCGCGAGTGTGCGCAGCTCGTCGTAAGGCACGGGCGTCGCGCAGAGCCCGGAAGCCAGCAGTCCCGCGAACACAAACGCGCCGAGCGCAGCGACGACGCGTCCGGCGCGTGACCACGCACGCCAGAGTGGCCAGGACGCGTGCCAGCCCAGGGCGGCCGCGGCCAGCGACGCGCCCAGGAGTGCCGCGAATCGCTTGGGCGCATCGAATCCGCCCTGGGCAAACGGGTCGACGGCGAATGCGCTGCCGAGCAGTGCCAGTGCGAGGCCGCCGCAGAAAAGAAGCGTCGTGCGGCCAGACTTGGCCGGCGGCGGCTGGTTTAAGAAGGCCAGGCTAGCGCCCACCGCGCAGGTGCCAGGCCGCAAAGCCGCCACCGCCGGCGCAGCTTCCGCTGCCGGTGCCGGTTTCGTCGCCGGCGTAGCTGACGATGAGTTCCGGCCCACCGTCGCCATCGAGATCGGCAAGCTGCGCATCGAATACCGAGCAGTGACTGAGCGCTTCGATCGGCGCCAGACGCAGGTCGCGCGAGAATCCGCGGCCCGTGCCGGCGAACAGCAGGATCTCGCCCTGTTCGCGCAACGCGACCAGATCGTCGTGACCGTCGCCGTCGATATCGGCAAAGGCGAGCGCGGCGAGCGCATCGTTCGACGCTTCGCCCCACAGCGCGAGCGGACGTTCCTTTGCGCTACCGGCATCGCGGACGGCATACAGGGCCGTACAGAAGCGCCCGCGGTCGGCGGCGCGTGTGGCGACCAGCGCATCCGCGCGGGCATCGGCGTCCATGTCGTGTAGCGCGACAGCGGTGACCGCTGCGTCCCTGGGCAGCGAGCGCAGTTCGCGCGCACGGAACAGATTCTGGTCGCCGATTTGCAGGAGCAGGCGGTTGCCGATGACCTGGCTGCCGAGCAGCGCATCGAGATCGCCGTCGCCGTCGATGTCACCGGCTGCGATTGCATCGCTGAAGCCCTGCACAGCCTGCTCCGGCACCGCACGATCCCAGACACCGCCGCGGTTGAACCAGAGTCCGAAGGCGTCAGGCACCGCACCGGCACCGATGCGCGATGGTCCTTCGTTGGCCGCGAGCAGGTCGGGCGTGCCGTCGCCGTTCCAGTCGGCCAGTGCGATCCGGCGCGATGTGAATACCGGCTCGTTGACCGATTCGGCCGGCAGGCGCAGCAGCAATCCCTCACTCCACGGCGCGTAGTGACCGCCGGCCTCGTTGATCAGCACGGTCAGGCCGCGCAGATGGGCTGCAAGCGCAATGTCGGCGCGGCCGTCGCCGTTGAGATCGGCGGCCTTTACGTCGCCGTAGTCATAGGCCAGCGGTGGAAAATGCACGTGTTCCCAGCGCCGGAACTGTCCGCGTCCGTCGCCAAGGAAAATGGACGGCTGCATCGCGCCTTTGCGCGCCGGACCGTGAAGCAGGTCCAGGGTGCCGTCGCCGTTCATGTCGGCGAGATCAAAACCGTCGCGCCACTGGCCGGTGCGCGGCAGCCCGCTGTCGAAAGGCTCGGCGGTGAAGCGATTCGATTTGTGCAAGTCGACGCGCGGACAGGCGGGCTGCGCCGCAGCGCGCCGCGCCTGCACATCCTCGCGTGCGACGCGCGCGCAGCCGGCAGTGACACTCAGGATCAATGCCAGCAGGCTGATCGCCCAGCACCGCGGTGTGGGGAACGGGGTGCCACGATGGCGTGCGATGTCGGCAGTCAGGGTCACGGCTGTCCTGTCTTGTGCGTGAGTCGGATGGCATCGCTAGGCTAACCCGCAGGTGTGCGCCCATGCTGGGCGCACCCAAGAAAAAGCCCCGGCGCAGGGGCCGGGGCTCGAAGGGCGATGTCGTGCGATCGTGGTTTGGATCCCCGCCGCTAGCGGCGCAAGCCGGCCCAGGCCACGGCGCTGATCAGCGCGAGCAGCGCAAGCAGACTCCAGATCGACAGGGCCGGCACCGGCACCCGCAGGACCGGCGGCGCGCCGACGGTGACGGAGTAGCTGCGCGTGCCGGTGAAGCCGTTCAGGTCCGTCGCGGTCACGGTGAACGCGAAGGTGCCGACCGTCGTCGGATTGCCCGCAAGCGTGCCGTCCGCCGCCAGCGTCAGGCCGGGTGGCAGCGAGCCTGCGCTGACAGCGAACGTGTACGGGGTCAAGCCGCCGGTCGCGCTGAGGGCCGCGGCGTAGAACGTGCCGGTGATGCCGTTGGGCAGCGTCGCCGGATTGACGACGATGACAATACCGCCTCCGGTGGGCGAATACTCCACATCGTCCCAGGCGCTGGCACAGCCTGCGTCCGCCGGGAAGTCGATCGCGCCATCGCCATCGTTGTCGATGCCGTCGGAGCAGGAGCGACTGAGGGCATTGGCCAGCTCGTTGTAGTCGGTCGGACCGGCACAGCCCGGATCGGGCGCGTCAGCCGCGCCGTCCATGTCGTTGTCGATCGTGTCGCTGCAGTCGGGACCTTCGAAGACGTCGGTGGCCGTCGTGCAACCCGGTTCGTTCGGGTAGTCGATGATGCCGTTGCCGTCGTTGTCGCGGCCGTCGCTGCATTGCGGTGAATTCGTCTCGTTGGTGTCCTGTAGTGAGCTGCAGCCTATGTCAGCCGGGAAGTCGATGAAGGTATCGGCGTCGTTGTCGATACCGTCGCTGCACTGCGTAGATTCAGCGTTGTTCGACGGCACGCCACCGCAGGTCGGGTCAACGAGGTCAATGAAGGTGTCGCCATCGTTGTCGAGACCGTCGCTGCACTGCGTGACTTCGGTATTGGCATCGGCGTTCGGGCAGCTCGTATCCGCCGGGAAGTCGATCTGGCCGTCGCTGTCGTTGTCGAGGCCGTCGCTGCATTGCGGATTGGCTTCGGTGTTGTCGGTCACGCTCGTGCAGCCCGGGTCGGCCGGGAAGT
>JAAFHE010000405.1 GCA_013298265.1 Lysobacterales bacterium
AGTCGATGCCACTTCCCAGCGTCGCCAGCACAACCGCAGCCAACAGCCCCAGGTTGAACCACACCGGCCATTCGGCAAAGCGTGACAGGTGCAGCAGCGTGGCCAATACCAGCGCGATCTGCAAGGTTGTCGTCAACTTGCTCAGCAGACTGGGTTCGGCTGTGAGCGGCCCGATCAGATTGTGATAGGCGACCGCGCCGGTCACGATGACCACGTCACGACCGATCACCAGCGCGGCGAGCCACCAGGGCAGCACCCCGGCACCGGCCAGCCCGAAGAAGCAGGCGATCAGCAACAGTTTGTCGGCGACCGGGTCAATCAGGCCACCAAGCCGGCTCTGCCACGAGAAGCGCTTGGCCAGGTAGCCGTCAAGAGCGTCCGTGAACCCGGCGACAAGCGCGATCGCGAGCGACAGGTCGTAGCGACCGTCGCGCAGCAGCCAGGCCAATGGCACCGTCAGCAGCATGCGCAGCAGGGTCAAACCGTTCGGGATATGGCGCATGCGCTTAGGAAACTCTGAACAAATCGGAATTCTTTTTCTTGGGAACCCCTCTCGAGTAGAGGGGCAGCCAAACAACCGCAAAGCGGATGCTGGCTGGGTCAAGGAGATCTGGCGCAGGGTTAGGGAGCCTCTGAACAAGTCGACATTTGCTTTTGATTCTGGAGCCCCCTTGAGTCAAGGAGGTGAAGAATGATCGCTCAGAACCGCAGGTTCTGATCACTCTGAACGCCCAATGGGCCGGACCGGCCAATGCCTGCGCAGCAGGCGTTTGACGGGATTGTGGAGATCTGGCCCTGAGTACAAGCGCTGTAGTACCGGGACTTGTTCAGCAGTTCCTTAGTGAGCGGCTGTGCAATGACTCGTCAAGTACGTCCTCAAGGCGTCAGCGCCAGGGTCGCCTCCACGCCTTCGATAGGCGGCGCTGCGCTGACGACACGCAGCGTGCCGTCGGGCGGCAGATAGGCGAGCCAGCGGTCCAGGGCAAGGTTCAGGGTCAGCTTCAACAGCACACCGTCGCCACGCGCCTGTTCCGGCTGGAACTCGCGTACGAGTTCGTTGCCACCGAGGATTTCGAACAGACGCGCATAGTCCTGTGCCGACTGCAGGCCGCTGATCCAGACTTTCGCTGTAGTGATGCGGCGCTCCTCGGCCGCGGCCGAGGAGCGTCCGCGCGTGCGGTCGACCGCCCCTTCGGCACCAGCGGCGAGCGCTGTGGCGAGATCCGCATCGCGCGACTCCCATATCGGCTGCGCCTGTCCACCCAGGGCGAGCGTCCAGCGCGCCGACCAGACGTCGCCGACGCGGCGCAACTGGCCGACCAGGACCGTATCTGTCTGATAGCGTGCCGCATCGGCGCTTAACGTCATGACGTCGCCTTCCCAGACGATCTGCGCCGTGGTCAGCGCCTGGTCCTGCGTTTCCACACGCGGCCAGACCAGAGTGATACCGCGCTGCTCGGCGACCTGCTGCATGGCGCGTCCGGCCGGGTCGGTGTTGTCGAGCAGGCGCGGGCCGCTGCCCTCGTCCAGCGCCAGCCAGGTCACGACCGGAGCACGCGCGGCAGGCGTCCAGACCCGCAGGCCACGATCGCGCAGCACGCGGTCCAGCGCGGCGCGGTCGAAGCTCGCGACGAGACTCAGACGCAGCAGCGGCTGGCCGTCGACGTTGGCGACCTCCTGGCGGTAGGTGTATTGCTGGACATAGCGCTCGGCCGATTCGATCAGCTTGGCCACGGCCTCGCCGCTGGCCACGGCACGATCGCCGGTGAGCTTGACGACGACCTGGGTCATCGCGCTCTTTAGCGCGATCGCGCGCTGTTCGTCGGACTGGTCAGGCACCGGCACTTCGCCGGTATACAGCGCGGCCGAAGCCGATTGGGCCGTAGCCGGGCTGCCATAGAAAGGCAAGCACAACAGGGAAAGCAGCACAGCAAGCAAGCGGGCGTAACGCACGGACATTCCCTGATCAACGATCGGATTCGTGCCCAAGTCTGCCCAAACCCCGCCACGGCGTCCATGCGGTGGCCCGCGGCCGCCGGCAGCGGCTGTTATGATTGCGCCCCTTTTTTCCGCCGACGCTGCCATGTCCGATCCGAAGACTGCCCTGACCTACCGCGACGCCGGCGTCGACATCGATGCGGGCAACGAAGTCGTCGAACGCATCAAGCCGCTGGTGGCGCGCACGTACCGAAAAGAAGTGATGGCCGGTCTCGGCGGATTCGGTGCCCTGTTCGAACTCGCCGGACGCTACAAGGAACCAGTCCTCGTGTCCGGCACCGACGGCGTCGGTACCAAGCTTAAGCTTGCACAGATCCTGAATCGCCACGACACCATCGGCATCGACCTGGTCGGCATGTGCGTCAACGACGTGCTGGTACAGGGCGCCGAGTCCCTGTTCTTCCTCGATTACTTCGCCACCGGCAAGCTCGACGTCGACACTACCGTGGCAGTCGTCGGCGGTATCGCCAAAGGCTGCGAACTGGCCGGCTGCGCCCTGATCGGCGGCGAGACCGCCGAGATGCCCGACATGTACGCGCCGGGCGAGTACGACCTCGCCGGGTTCTGCGTCGGCGCCGTTGAGAAGTCAAAGCTCATCGACGGCAGCCAGTTGCGCGCCGGCGACGCCATCCTCGGCATAGCGTCCAGCGGCGCGCATTCCAACGGCTACTCGCTGATCCGCCGCATCGTATCTCGCGCCGGCAGTCCCTTCGAACTGGATGTCGGCGGCATAGCGCTGGCCGATGCACTGATGGCCCCCACCACCATCTACGTCAGACCGATCCTGCAACTGCTCTCCGAACAGTCGGTCAAGGGCATGGCTCACATCACCGGCGGCGGGCTCAAGGAAAACATCATCCGTGTCGTGCCGGATGCCCTGGGCATTTCACTCGACAGCGCGAGCTGGCCCTTGCCGCCGCTGTTTGACTGGCTGCAACGGGAAGGCGCCGTCGTACCCGAAGAGATGTGGCGCACCTTCAACTGCGGTATCGGCTACACCGTGATCGTCGCGCAGGAAGACGTCGCCAGCACACTGGCCGCGCTCGAAAGGCTCGGCCTGACCGCATGGCAGATCGGCGAGATCATCGCCTCGCCCGGCGACGATCGCGTCCTGATCCGCTGATGCCTGCGCCGCCGCTGCGCGTCGCAGTGCTGATTTCGGGCCGCGGCTCGAACCTGCAGGCTCTGATCGCGGCGCAACGCAGCGGCGAGGTGGCCATCGACATCGTCGTCGTCGCGAGCAACCGGCCCGCAGCCGAAGGTCTGCACCACGCGGCCGCGGCCGGCATCGCGACACTCGCACTCGATCCGGGCCACATGCCCGCCTCCGACCGTGCGCGCTACGATGCCGAGTTGTTCGGGCGCATCGCCGCATTCACGCCCGATCTCATCGTCCTGGCCGGCTTCATGCGCGTGCTCGACGCCGCCGTGCTGGCGCCCTGGGCCGGCCGAATCATCAATGTCCATCCATCGCTGCTGCCGAAATATCCTGGTCTGCACACGCATCGCCGTGCACTGGAAGCAGGCGACCGCGTCCACGGCGCGAGCGTGCATTTCGTCAGCGCGGAACTCGATGCCGGGCCGCTGCTCGCGTGCACTGAAATCGCGCTGAAGCCCAGCGACACTGCCGACACGCTGGCTGCGCGCCTGCTGCCGCGCGAACATGCGCTGCTGTGCCGCTGCGTGCAGTGGATCGCCGACGGCCGCGTGCAACTGCGCGGCAACACCGTGCACTTTGACGAAACGCCGCTGTCCGAGCCCTTGCGTGTCTGAAACCGCGGAGTGCGTTCAGCACCGCGCCGCCACACTGCGCCGTCCCTTACCGGAGCCATCCATGCGCTTTATCGCCCTGCTCGGCCTTGCCGTTCTGCCGCTGCTTGCTACTGCCGTCGAACCAGATTCCCGCACTCCGCACGATGCCGCTACTGAGTCGTTGAAGCCGTTCGCGGCGAGTTATGCCGTCAAGCGCGGCGGCAAGGTCATCGGCGAAGCCACCATGACCTTGAGCAACAGCGGCGATCGGCAATGGACCCTGGTCACCGAAACCCGTGGCACCGCGGGAATGGCCAGACTGCTGGGGCTGGATGTCCGGGAAGAATCGGACTTCATCGCCGATGGCAAGGCAGCCCTGCAGAGCACGAGTTATCGCTACAAGCAGGACGCGACACTCAAGTCCAGGCAGCGCCGGATCGAATTCGACTGGCAGGCGAACGAAGCCCGAGTCACTGACAAGGACGAACTATTCCGCTATTCGCTGCAAGCCGGCAGCATCGACCGCCAGGTCGTCGTCGTCGCGTTGGGCCGCAGCCAGCATCTGAACGACAACACTCTGCATGTAGCGGCCAAGGAAGGCATCGAAAATCAGCGTTTCGAGCGGCGCGAGACACGCTCGCTGACCGTGCCGGCCGGCAACTACGCGGCAACCCGCTTCGAACGCACCGACAAACCGAACAAGGGCAGCTCCTGGTACACACCTGGGCTGCTCGCGCCGCTGCAGATCGAACAGTTGCAGAAGGACGGCAATACGATCGTGATGGAACTGAAGGCGATCCGGTAACGCAGCC
>JAAFHE010000406.1 GCA_013298265.1 Lysobacterales bacterium
GTCGTGGGCATAGCCGGGCACCGCACGCCCGCCGCGCCTGCGCCTGCCGCAAGCGCGTAATCGCGAGAACGGGGATTGCGGCGATCGAGCCGCCGCCGTTGAATACCTGCTTCCCAGACCAGCTCGATCAACTGCGCAGTCGCACGGCGTCAGTTGACTCTTCGATCACCCGAAGTTAAGCATAGTCAACTATATCTAACTCGGATTTCGGATGAAAAATATTTCAGATCAATAGGTTACTGAACACCTTAAGCGGCTGAACCGATGATGGACAACCGGGCAGATCGACGACACGACGCAGAAACTCAAGCGCCGCGCCTATCTTCCGCTGGTGCGTGAGCTTGTCTTCAATCGCGCGCTTCGTCGTGCTGTGGTTCTGTTGGGGCCACGGCGAATCGGCAAGACTATCCTGATCCGACATCTCATCGCAGATTTGCTGGACCGGCAAACTTCACCCAAGGGCATCGGCTACATTGAAATGGACCATCCGCTTCTGCGAGGCAGATCGCTGGAGTCGTTGATCGGCCTTTTTGCTGAAGCCTCCGGCACACGCCCGCAGTTCTTGTTCTTCGATGAGATCCAGTACCTCAAAGACTGGGAGCGCGAGCTGAAGTCCATCGTGGATCATAGTCCCGACATACGGATACTCGTTTCAGGTTCGGCGGCGGCGGCTCTCAAGCGCAAGAGCACCGAATCGGGAGCTGGGCGCTTCACCGATTTCCTTCTTCCACCCCTGACGTTTCCGGAATACCTCGAGCTAGCCACCAGCGACCCGGCGATCCAGCAGGTCGACGATGCATACTGCAATATTTCACTATTGAATCAACAATTTGCCGACTACATCAACTACGGCGGCTATCCAGAGCTGGCCCTGCATGAAGCAGTGCGCAACGATCCGGCACGATTCATAAAATCCGACATCGTCGATAAAGTCCTACTGCGCGACCTCCCCCAGCTCTACGGCATCCAGGACATACAGGAGCTCAACTCGCTGTTCACCTCGCTGGCCTACAACACGGGCGAGCTGGTCTCGCCGCAGGGGCTGTCGCAGAAATGCGGCATAGGAAAACCAACAATCCAGCGCTATATCGAATATCTCGAAGCGGCCTTTCTGCTCAAGCGTATCTATCGTGTCGATCAGGATGGGAACCGCTTTCAGCGTGACAGGTCGTTCAAGGTATACCTGACGAATCCGGCGATGCGGACCGGACTCTTCGGCCCCGTTCTGCCCAATCAGGCCGAGTTCGGGCATATGGTCGAAACTGCCGTATTCGCCCAGCGTTTCCACGACGACGTGAATCTGAATTACGCGCGCTGGGGAACTGCCGATGAAGAAGTCGACCTGTTTGAAGTCGCGCCGAGCCTCCGCCCCCTGGAAGCAACGGAGATCAAATGGTCTGATGCCGACTATCTCTCCGAAACCTGCGCATTGGTCCGCTTCGCGCGCAAGAATCAGGTCAAGGAAGTGTTTCTCTCGTCGCGGACACGCCTGGAAACACAGCGCGTCGGCGACCTCGAAGTCCAGGTATGGCCGAGCGCCGCACTCGCCTATATTGCCGGGCTGCAGGCCATCAAAGGCCGTATCTCGACATTCAGGCCCGTCTACGGAACCGGAAGCGGTTTGCCTCCGGCGCGACACTGAGAAAGCCGGAGGACGGCTGCCGACAACCCATCACACAAAGGACGAGCCGGCCCGTGTCGTCATCAGCCTGCTCGCCCTCGCAGCCCTGCCGCCTCCCGCGCCAGCACTTCGATAGCAGCCCAGTCGCCCGCAGCAACGAGGCCGCCGGGCGTGAGCCACGACCCACCGACTGCGATCACGTTCGGCAGCGCCAGCCACTGCGCGGCACTTTGTGCGGTAATGCCACCAGTGGCGCAGAAGCCGATGCCGGGCAGCGGCGAGGCGAGCGCGCGTACGAAGTCGACGCCGCCGGCCGGCACGGCCGGGAAGAATTTCTGCCAGCGATAACCGCGTTCGAGCAGGGTCATCGCCTCGCTCGCGCTGGCCGCGCCGGGCAGATACGGCAGCGCACTGTCATCGGCAGCATCGAGCAGTCGTGGCGAATGCCCGGGCGACACGGCAAAGCGCGCACCGGCGGCGGCCGACGCGCGCAGATCCTGCGGTGTCAGCACGGTGCCGGCGCCGACGGCGACACCGTCGACTTCATTGGCGATAGCGCGGATCGCGTCAAGCGCGACCGGCGTGCGTAGCGTGACCTCCACGGCGGGTATGCCGCCGGCGACGAGCGCGCGTGCGAGTGGCACGGCGTGTTCGAGCTGCTGCACCACGACCACGGCGATGACAGGCGCCAGCCGCAGCATGGCTTCGATCTCGGCCTGGCGCGCACGCATCAGTTCACTCATTCGACTGCTCCGAAAAGGGTGGCGCCGGTATCGGCCGTGCTGACCTGGGCGCGGAACAACGCGAACATCTCGCGGCCCAGGCCGTGACTGTTGGCACGCAGATCAGTCGTGGCCGGCATGCGGCTTTCCCACTCCTGCGCATCGACCAGCGCCTCGATCTGGCCGTTGACGGCGCAGACGCGCACGCGGTCGCCGTCGCGCAGCTTTGCGATCGGGCCGCCGCAGGCGGCTTCGGGGGTCAGATGGATCGCCGCCGGAATCTTGCCCGACGCGCCGGACATGCGGCCATCGGTCACCAGCGCGACGCGCAGCCCGCGCCCCTGCAGCACACCCAGCGCCGGCGTGAGCTTGTGCAGCTCGGGCATGCCGTTCGCGCGCGGCCCCTGATGGCGCACGACGACGACGACGTCGTCGGTGAATTCGCCGCGATCGAACGCCTTCTGCGCCGCGTCCTGATCGTCGAAGATGCGCGCCGGCGCTTCGACGGTGTAGCGGTCCTCGGGTACCGAGGACACCTTGATCACGGCGCGCCCCAGGTTCCCGGTCAGCAGGCGCAGCCCGCCGTCGGCACGGAACGGCTGCGCGACCGGGCGCAGCGTATGCGGATCGAGGCTGACCGCCGTGCTCGGCATCCAATGTACGGTTTTATCCTTTTCCAGGAATGGCGCCTTGCGATAGGCCTCCATGCCACCGCCGGCGACGGTCGGTATGTCGTGCAGCAGACCGGCATCGAGTAGCTGGGCGATCAGGAAACCCATGCCGCCGGCCGCGTGGAACTGGTTCACGTCGGCGCTGCCGTTCGGATAGACGCGCGCGAGCAGCGGCACGGCGGACGCAAGCGCGTCGAAATCCTCCAGACGCAGCTCCAGCCCGGCCGCGCGCGCGATCGCGACGAGATGCAGCAGGTGATTGGTCGAGCCGCCGGTCGCGTGCAGGCCGATCACACCGTTGACGAGCGCGCGCGCGTCGACGATCTGCGCCGGCGGCAGATAGCCGTCGCCGAGCGCCGTGATCGCGAGCGCGCGTTCGACCGCGGCGACGGTCAGCGCGTCGCGCAGCTCGGTGTCCGGATGCACGAAGCTCGATCCGGGCAGCTGCAGGCCCATGATCTCCATGAGCATCTGGTTCGAGTTCGCGGTGCCGTAGAACGTGCAGGTTCCCGGCGCGTGGTACGAGCGCGCCTCGACGTCGAGCAGTTCGGCGCGATCGGCCTTGCCTTCGGCGTAGCGCTGGCGCACGCGCGCCTTCTCGTCGTTGCTCGCGCCGCTGGGCATCGGCCCGGCCGGCACGAATAGCGCCGGGATGTGCCCGAAATGCAGCGCGGCAATCAGCAGGCCCGGCACGATCTTGTCGCAGATGCCCAGGTACAGCGCCGCGTCGAACATATCGTGCGACAGCGCGACGCCGGTCGCGAGCGCGATCACGTCACGCGAGAACAGCGACAGCTCCATGCCGGTCTTGCCCTGGGTGACGCCGTCGCACATCGCAGGCACACCACCAGCGACTTCCGCGGTCGCGCCGCGCGCACGCGCAGCCTGGCGGATGAGTTCCGGGTAACGCTCATAGGGCTGGTGCGCCGAGAGCATGTCGTTGTACGCGGTGACGATGCCGAGGTTCGGCACGATGCCCTCGCGCAGCCGCTGCTTGTCGACCGGGCTGCAGCCGGCGAAGCCGTGGGCGAGGTTGCCGCAGGACAGGCGGTTGCGCCGCGGCCCGTTGCCGCGCGCCTGCGCCATGCGTTCGAGATACAGCTCACGCGTCGCGCGGCTGCGCTCGTCGATCTCGCGGGTCACCCGCGCTACGGTCGGATTCAATGCCACGACGGCTCCTCAGGTGAAATCAGCAGCCGGATGCTCCGCCGCTGGCTTCGTGCAGCGTTGCATCAGCTACACCAGTACATCCGCAGCGGCTCGCCGGCGCACTTGATCACAGCGCGTATCGGCATCTCGTCGCTGCGTGTCTGCGGATCGAGCGCGCGCGCGAGCACGCTGCGCTTCTCCGCGCCTTCGATATGCAGGTACAACGCAGCCGTTGCAAGCAAGGTCGGCAAGGTCAGCGTGACGCGCGCCTCGGGCGCCGCAGGCGCCTGCAGCAGCACGACGCGGTCGCGGCCCTGCGGATCCAGCGCCTGGGTCAGCGTATCGCCGCCCGGAAACAGCGATGCAGTATGGCCGTCGCTACCCAT
>JAAFHE010000407.1 GCA_013298265.1 Lysobacterales bacterium
CGTTGTTGAGGCGGTTCTTCAGGCGACTGTAGGCACGCTGCGCCAGCGAATAGCGCGCGAGCTGCTCGCGCTTCTGCCTGACGAGGTCGACGTCGACCGGGAACGGCGAGGCGACCGAATCCGCACTGAGCAGGCGCGACAGGTGCGTGTAGAGCTGATCGCGCTGTTCCTGCGTCGCCGAGGCCGGCAGGCTGCGTTCCCAGTCCAGGCGCAGGAACGCTTCCACCGTGGCCGCGTCGTAGCGCTTGGGATCGCTGAGCATCAGGTACACCTTGAGCGTCTCGTAGGTCAGCTCGAGGTTGTCCTCCGGCGTGGTGCGCAGCAGTTCTTCCAGGCGGCGCACGATGCGCGGCAGCAGCGCGCGCTCGATCGCCTTGCGGTAGGAATCCTGCGCCGCGGCGTCGAGCTTGTTGCCCTGGTACAGACCGTAGGTCAGGTTCACCGGCGGGTCGCCGACGCCGAAGTTGGGGCCGTCGGCGAGCTTGACCAGCGCGTTGAGCCCCGGCAGCAGTTCGAGCAGCGTGCCGCCTTCGCCCTTCTGCAGGGACTTTAGATGGCTACCGACGAGTGCGGTCTTGGAATCGACGAAGTCGATGTAGCCGGTGTTGCGCTTGTAGCTCACGGCCCAGCCGATGACGACCAGCGTGAGCAGTCCGATCACGCCGAGGTGGCCGGCGATGCTGAGCCAGCGCTCGCGCCGTTCGGCGCGGCGATTGCGCCCGGCCAGGTGCGCTTCCGGGAAGATGACCTTGTGCAGCAGGTCCTGCAGGAAGTAGCTCTTGCCGCTCTTCGGTGTCTGCTGCAGCGACACGCGGCCGTCGAAGCCGAGGCTGCGGTTGAGGCTGCCGAGCAGGCGGTCGAACGGCGTGCCTTCCTGCGTGCCGCTCGTGAAGTACACGCCGCGCAGCATCGCGGTCGGCGCGAACTTGGAGTCGGCGAACACGTTCTGCAGCAGCTGCCGCACGAGCGGCGTCAGGTTGGAAAAGTGCTGCGGCAGGGTGTAGGCGCGCGAGCGCCGCGCGGTATCGCTTTCGCCGAGCATGAGTTCGGGCAGCTTGTCGAACAGGCGCCGCGCGAGCGCGTCCATCTCCTGTTCCATCTGCTTGCCGAGCTGGTCGCGGTTGACGTCGCCACCGAGCTGCAGCGGCAGCGTGAAGCCCCAGACCTGCGCACGTTCTTCCTTGCTCAGGTTCGCGAAGTACTCGTTGAAGCCGCCAAGCAGGTCGACCTTGCTGACCAGCACGTAGATCGGAAACGCGATGTTGAGGTTTTCGGTCAGCTCGTTGAGGCGCGCGCGGATGCGTGCTGCGTGCTTGATGCGTTCGTCTTCGCTCGAGGTCAGCAGGTCCGCGACCGAGATCGTCAGGATCGCGCCGTTGAGCGGCTGGCGCGGGCGGAAGCGCTTGAGCAGCTTGAGGAAGCCTTCCCACTCGGCCTTGTCGGCGGCGGCGTCGCTTTCCTGCGTGGTGTAGCGGCCGGCCGTGTCGAGCAGCACGGTCTCGTCGGCGAACCACCAGTCGCAGCTGCGGGTGCCGCCGACGCCGCGGATGCTTTCCTTGCCCATCTCCTCGGCCAGCGGGAAGCGCAGGCCGCTGTTGAGCAGGGCCGTGGTCTTGCCCGAGCCCGGCGCGCCGATGAATACGTACCAGGGAATCTGGTAGAGGTATTTGTGGCCGAACTGGGCGAACAGGCCGCCTTCTTTCTTGCCGCCGAAGCGCGTCTTCTTGAGCTGGGTCAGCGCGCGCTCGAAATTCGTGCGCAGTTCGTCGATCGCCGCGCGCGACGGATCGTTCGGCGCCGCGGCCTTGTTGTCGCGCAGGCCCATGACCGCGTCGATCAGGCGCGTATTCATGCGCTGCTTTTTCCACAACCGGATCAGCAGGCGCAGCAGCAGCAGCACGAAGATGCCAATGATGATCCAGATGCGGACCTTGACCGGTTCCAGCGGCCGGTAGTTGGCGAACGCGAACAGCGGGCCCAGGTACCAGATCGCCAGGGCGAGGGCGAACAGGCCCAGCGCGATGAAGACGTAGCGGTTGAAGATCAGCGAAAACAGACGGCGCAGCACTAGCGAACCTCCTTGTTCAGCTCAGCGGGCGAGGCGAACACCGTGACCTCGACGCGGCGGTTCTGCGCGCGGCCGGCCGGTGTCGCGTTGTCGGCCAGCGGATCGGCTTCGCCGCGGCCTTCGGTGCTGATGCGGCCCGGCGTGCGGATGGTCGAATCCAGCTGGGTGGCGACGACACGCGCGCGCTCCTGCGACAGCTCCCAGTTCGACGGGAAGCGCACGCTGCGGATCGGCCGGTCGTCGGTGTGTCCGCTGACGAGCACGCGGCCGCGCACTTCGTTGATCGCCGCGGCGATGCGGTCGACGATCTCGCGATACTGCGGCCGCATCGTGGTGCTGCCGGATTCGAACAGGCCGTCGCCGCGGATCGTGACGGTGCTCTGCTCGGAATTTTCCTTGACCGACACCAGCCCTTCGCGGATTTCCTTCTCGAGGAACTTGGAGAAGCGCAGCGGCGGTGGCGCATCGCGCACGACCGGCGGCGGTGGCGGCAGCTTCAGCGCGCTGATCGCGAGGAAGCTCTTGTCCGACAGCGCGGCGAGCCAGAACGACAGCAGCATGTAGAAGCCGACGCCGAGCACGGCCGCGACGATGGCCGAGACCCAGACCGGGATCATGCCCCAGATGCGCGGCAGCTCGGCCGGATTGCCCTGCCAGTGCAGCGACAGCGGACGGTCCGGCACGCCGCGCGCGGTCTTGATGATGTCGGCGAGGCGGCGGCGCAGGTTCTCGAGCTGGCTCTGGCCGTTGGAGACGATGCGGTAGCGCCCCTCGAAGCCGAGCGCGATGCAGTAGTACATCAGCTCAAGCACGTCGATGTACTGGCCCGGTGTCTGCGCGAGCTTGGCCAGTAGCTGGAAGAACTTCTCGCCGCCCCAGGTCTCGTTGTGGAAAGTGACCAGGAGTGAATTCTTGGACCAGGCGCCGGAACCGCCCCAGGGCGTCTGCGCGGCCGCTTCGTCGAGCACGGTGCACAGGCAGTAGCGCGCGGCGACGACGTGCTCGGCCGGGATGCCCTGCGCCTTGGCGTTGGCGTCGAAGCGGCGGATCTCTTCGGCGAGATAGGTCTTGAGCCGGTCCGGATCGGCGTTATGCACCAGCGTGCGGATCTGGTAGACGAGATTGAGGATCGGATTGGCGACCGCGATCAGCGGCGAGTTGCCGGACGGGATCTCCGGTTCGTGCGACTGCCAGACGGGCTGCGATCCGCCCGACAGCGGCGCCGCGGCGCCGCCTGGGCTCGGCATCACGAAGGTGCGGTTGTTGCCGGCGTTGAAGGGGTTGGACATGGTCGCTTCTGTCAGGAGTTCAGTGCGAACCGGACTTCGGCGGCCGGGTGCTGCGAGCGCCCCGGCCGCCGTGAACGCCGCCGGTCAGCGGCGCACCGCCCAGCATTCGAGTTCCAGGTCGGGGAATTCGCCAGCCACATGCAGGGCCAGCGTGCCCGAGTTCTGCAGCTGTTTCCACAATTCGACCGAGGTGTCCATTTCGAAGTAGTGATAGCCTGCGTGATACGGGATCTGGCGCGGCGCGACCGGCAGCAGGCGCAGGCCGACGCCGGGCAGATGAAGGTTGACGAGATCACGGATCTTGTCGGCCGGGCCGATCTTGACCTGGGTCGGGAAATTGGCGCGCAGCGCGTCGGGCGGCGTACTTGCGTGCACGGCGAGGATGAACTGGGCGGTGCGCAGCAGCTCCGCATCGTTGACGTGGCCGACGCGCACGCCGTAGTTGCGGATCTGCAGGTCGATCTGCACGGCGTTCTGCTCGAGCACCGTCGACAGGCCGCGGCGCAGCAGGAACATCAGCGGCATGATGCAGCCGTAGAGATCGTCGTGGTCGTAGTGCGGCCAGCTCGTCGGCCGGCGCGAGGCTTCCATGAAGGTCGCGAGCTCGCCGGCGATCTGCACCAGCGCCGCGTAGAAGCGCTCCGGATGCAGCACCGACGGATTGATCAGGTGCGCGAGCAGCGGCTGGTAGCGGTTGAGCATCTGCAGCAGCAGGAATTCGCCGACTTCCGACACGCCGCCGCGACCGGGCTGGCTCAGGCGGTCGGCGAGCACGTCGGCGCGCTGATTGACCAGGCCGTGCAGCTCGTTGAGCAGCGACATCAGGTACGCGAACGTCGAACAGCTCACGACCGGAGGAATGTATTCGCTGTCGAGCAGTAGCTGGCGGTCGCTGCGGCACTCGATCACGCGCGCGACGCCGATGCCCAGCCAGCCGTCGGCCAGGTCCTTCTCGAGGACCAGGCGCAGGCGTGGTGTGCCTAGCTGCAGGTCGGCGGCTTCGCCGGCGATCGAGTTCTCGTCGCGTACCAGAGCATCACTGACGGTATAGCGGGCGAGCGAGGCCGGGTTGTCCTCGAACACGACGTGCTCGGTGCCCGGACGCTTGAGCGGCAGCGCCAGATAGATCGTCTGGTTGACTACACCCTCGCCGAAATGCAGCGGTTCCGGCGCGGCGCTCTGC
>JAAFHE010000408.1 GCA_013298265.1 Lysobacterales bacterium
AGACCGCAAGCCGGATTCGTGCACAGCGCCTTGTGGCCAGCGGACACCAGGATGGTCGCATGACCGCAGGCGCCGCAAAAGCGCACACGCGTCTGCCAGAACAGCAGCGCCCGCGCATAGGCGAACAGACCCGCATCGAAGGCCGGCAGGCTCAGTCCCGCCGCGCGCAGGTCCATCCAGCGCCCCTGCAGTGCACTCGTCGATTCAGCAACGCCGGCTTGGGCGGCAGCGGCGACGAAATAGCTGGCCTCGTCGGTCGCACCGAGGAAGGCGACAGCGGCGTCGGGCCAATGCGCGGAACGTTCCGATTCGCCGAGGTATCTCAGGCCGCCGCGATCGGCACGGGCCAGGCCGCGACCATCCGGGTCGAGCACGACGTAACGCGCACGGGCGTCGCCACGCCGCGCCGAAATCCACTCCGCATCATCGCGGCGCTCGGCGGCGCGCTCCAGCGCCAGCGCCGCGAACACGTTGCCGCGGCTACGTAGGCTTGCGCTCACGCCGGACCCGACACGTCTACTCAAACCGTAAACGACGACCCGCAGCCGCAGGTCGTCTTCGCATTCGGATTGCGGATGACGAACTGCGCGCCGGTCAGTGATTCGGTGTAGTCGATCTCCGCGCCCATGAGGTATTGCAGCGACAGCGGGTCGACGATCAGGGTGACACCGCCGTTCTCGATTGCGAGGTCGTCCTCGGCGCGCTCCTCGTCGAAACTGAAGCCGTACTGGAAACCCGAGCAGCCGCCGCCGCTGATCGCGACGCGCAGCTTGAGCTCTGGATTGCCTTCCTCAGAAATGAGTTCGCGCACCTTGTGCGCGGCCGCGTTGCTGAAGATCAGCGGCTGGTCGAGCGCGGTTTGGTAACTCGGTGTTTCACTCATAGGAACGGCCCGCAGGAGATCGGGTGGCTACATCGGGGCGGCGTCCGCGCTATCAAGCCGGTTTCGCACCGGCCGCGGCCGGTGCTTCGGGCGCCGGCAGGCGCTTGGGCGCTTCGGTCTGGTGAATCATCTTGCCATTGATCTGGGCGCCGGCGGCCATCTCCAGCACCTTGTAGAAGATGTTGCCTTCGATGCGCGCCGCTTCAGCCAATTCCAGGCGCTCGGCCGCATGCACGTCGCCTTTGACTTCCCCGTTGAGCACGACGCGTGGCGCATGGATCTCGCCGATCACCGTGCCCTGGTCGCTCAGCGTGAGGCAGGCGTCCTCGCCTTCCGCGCGCAGTGTGCCTTCGATGCGACCCTCGAGATAGATCGCGCCGCTGAAGGTCAGGTCGCCACGGATAGTCGTACCTTTGGCGATCAACGTCGTGGCGCCATAGGACGACGACTTGCCGTTGCTTTTCTTACTGCTGAACATTGCTGCTCTCCTCGGCGGCCTGAGCTTCGCTCCAGGCAAATCCTTGTTCGACCCGGCCACCGCCCCCCGTAGCCTCGGCAACCACCTTGATGCGATTCGGGGAAAAACCCGCGGGCAGCATCACCGTGCCCGACACGCGCTGGAAATACTTGAATGCAAACGGCAGCCCGGCACTGTCTCCAGCTGCAAGATCGCCCCAGGTCAGATTCTTGAGCTGGCCATTGGCAACGCCTGCGATCGAAATCTGCACGCTGCCTTCGCTGTTCTGCGAGCGCTTCATGTTCTGGGTAAGCGTGACCACGACATTCCAGGCACTGGAGTCTTTGACCGGCTCGACATGCACCGAATGCACCGACAAGCCTTCACGGCGCGCGTCGCCGCCGACGAGACGGCTGTAGAAGCCCAGATCAGTGCGCAGGCCGGCGATTTCTTCCTCGCGTTCACGCAGAGTCTGCTGCAGATCGGAGCTAGCGACGCGGTCGACCTGATCGGCGCGCTCGAGCACGGCCACGCGCAGCTTCAGTGCTTCGTTCTCGGTGCGAGCCCGATCGAACTCGACCGGGTCGGGACCGGTTGCGGGCCTCTGCGCCAGCAACCACGCCGCCAGCGCGGCGGCGGCAAGACTGGCCAGCCAGAGCAGGACCACGAGCAGCAGACGACGCCGCGCCGCGCGGGGATCGTGCTGCTGAACGATGAATCGCGGAGAGGCACTGCGTGACATGGGAAAGGGCCGGAACGCTTGCCTGCAGCGGAAAGCGGACTCATCGAGGGGAAGGCAGGGTGCCGGGCCTTATAGCCCCCCACCCCAGCGCGGTCAAGCCGAGCATCAGGACCGCTATACTGCCCGCCCCGCCAACACGACGCATCCGCCATGCTCTGGCTCAAGGCCTTTCACATCGTCGCCGTGGTGACCTGGTTCGCCGGCCTTCTCTACCTGCCGCGCCTGTTCGTCTATCACGCCGAGGCGACCGAACCGGTCGTACGCGAACGCTTCAAGGTCATGGAACGGCGCCTGCTGGTGATGACCCATATCGGCGCGGCGCTGACCTTCATCTTCGGCATGGCGACGCTGACATGGTGGCTCATGCATGTGCCGGGCTACATGAAGCTCAACTACTGGCTGCACGCCAAGCTCGTGCTGGTGTTTTTGCTGTACGGGTATCACGGTTACCTCGTCCGGCTTACGCGCGAGTTCGCCGAGGACCGCTGTAGACGCTCGTCCCGCTGGCTGCGCATTTTCAACGAGGTGCCGGCTCTGTTGCTGATCGGCATCGTGATCCTCGTCGTGGTGCAGCCATTCAAGGGCGTAGGCTGAGCCCCCGTTGACGGTCACGACCGAAGGCGCGGCCACACCGTATACATTTCAGCATCGCCGCACGTCACGGGCTCGCGCCGCAGTGATCCGGCGGCCACGGCACGCATGCTATATTGCCGCGAACTGAATGGATTGCGGGTCTCGTGAATGCATAAGCAGGACGACTCCCAACAGAGCGCGGAACTGCGGCAGGCATTCCTGCGACATCTGCCCAAGCGACTGGACGCGCTGACCCGCCGCGGTCTTCGTCAGGCGCGGGACGGCTGGGACATCAACAGCCTGAGCTTGATCTTCCGTGAAGTGCAGACCCTGGCAGGCGCCTGCGGCCGCTATGGCCTGCTCGACCTGGCGGAAAAACTCTTTGCGATCGAATCGGCCCTCGCCGACGACCTCGAGCAAGTCCGCATCCCGGACGCGCAGATATCGGCAGTGGTTGCTGCTCTGTTTGACGAGGTCCGCGAAATTGCCAGCACGCGGGCCGCGGCTCCGGCAACCAACGGGCGGCTCAGCGTTCCGCCCGCCGAGCTCGATCGCAGCGAGAACGGTTACCCGCTGCAGCTCGTGCCGCCGGCCGACTATTGGACGCGCTTCCCGGAAGTGCCGGCTGCGACCAGCAACGTGGCGCCACCGCCGGTTCCCGTCGCTGTTGAGCCCGCGTTCCAGAAACCAGCGGCACCGGTCGTACCGCCCGTCGTTGAAAGAGCCGTCGAACCACCGCCTACCACTGCGGCGCCGCGCAGCCCGGCCAGCACAAGCCAAGCCCGCAAGGTCTATCACTTGACCGACGGCAGTCCGCTGGCCTGCGAGATCGACCAGAAGCTGGAACTGTCGGGCTACGAACTGTCGCTGCTCGACCATATCGACGAAGTCGTCGAGATGATAGGAACGTTTCCACCACACATCGTCGTAGTCGACGCGCATTTTCTGGGCGAGCTCGACCGGCTTGGCGACGCACTGAAATCGGCACGCGCGCGGACCAGCCATCGTGTGGCGATGCTGGCCATGTCCGATCAGGCCGATCTCGATGTCCGCCTGCGCGCCATGCGCGCCGGTGCCGACGCCTTCGTCCCGTTGCCGGCGCAGCCCGGCGACGTGATGGCGCGTATTGCCGAACTGACCGAATCCGATCAGACCGATCCCTACCGGATCATGATCGTCGAGGACGATCGCTCGCAGGCCATGTTCGCCGAGTCCATACTGCGCAAAGCCGGCATGCAGACGATGATGGTCACCGACCCGCTGGCCGTGCTTAACGACATCGATGCATTCAACCCGGATCTCATACTCATGGATCTGTACATGCCTGGCTGCTCGGGCATGGAACTGACTGCCATCATCCGCGAGCGCGAGGCCTTCGTTTCCACGCCTATCGTGTTTCTGTCGGGCGAAAGCGATGCCGACAAACACTTCGAGGCACTCAATGCAGGCGGCGACGATTTCCTGTCCAAGCCGATTCGCCCCAAGCACCTGATCTCGGCGGTGACCAACCGCCTGCGGCGCGCGCGCCATATCCGTCGACGCGCGCAGAACCAGAATCCGCGCGATCCGATCACCGGCATGTATGAGCGCGCGCATGTACTTGACCGCATCAACGCCAAGCTGGCCGCAGACGAAGCCGTCGCGCAGCGCGGCGGCCTGTTGTACGTCGATCTCGACGACGCCACCAACCTTCGCGAGCAGGTAGGGCTTATCGGTTTCGACAAGCTGCTCGGCCAGATAGGCGCGTTTCTGGCCACACACCTGGACGCCAGTGAACTCGTCACACGCTTCGGCGACACCAGCTTCATCGTATTGAGCCCGGACCGCGGCGCGTCCGATCTGGCAACGGGCAGCCGTGACCTGGTCGAGCGTGTCGCGCGCGAA
>JAAFHE010000409.1 GCA_013298265.1 Lysobacterales bacterium
TCCATACGTGCATACCTAACGAGTTCGAGCGCTTCGGGGCGCAGAGAAGGGTCGTCCATCGATTCGGCGCACCACGTCAACGAGGCCGCCGCGAACAGACACAGCGCCGATCGTTCCGCCCGCATTCGCACGATCCGATACCGCGGGTCGTTCGCTGGAGAATCGCTCTCACCTTGCATGCGTTCAAGGAACGATACACGGGGATCGAGAATGCGCCGCAAATCCTCAACACTGCGGCGCACGTAGTTGATGGCCGTCCGCGACAGCACAGGCACGTCCCTACCTGACTTTCCTGCCACCCTTCTCAGGGCCCCGAGGGAGAATCGTTTCGACAGTATGAGGATGAATTCGAGTTCTTCATAGTTACGCGATTCGTAGCCGTCTGTGCACGTGCGCAAGCCGATTTCCGCGAACCGCGATGCGCGTTCCCAATCCGCGGAGATCAGCGAAAGCGCGGCCGCTATTGCGTAAATAGTCTCCAGCCTCGCATCGGACCCGAAGATCGCCTCCTGCAGCTCTCCGGGCATTCCGCTAAGTCGCCAGCGCTGCACAGCACTTGACAGATCCTCCGTCGGCCCCGCGGGATACCAGATGGTGGACGGGATACGCCTTGCCGGAACACCGGTCGGCGCCTTCCACTGCCCGAGAAACTCCTTCGCATACTGCGTCCAGTTGAGCTTCACTTCGGCTGCGAGGTCCTTGAGGAGGACAGACAGGTGCTCACGCAGCGCACGTGCAAAGGATTCGTCATTCGATAAGCTTCGCTGACGGATCAGGTTGAACTCTTCCTCGCTGAGGCGCGATGCCATGTACTGCGAGAACACACCTATCGCCTTGCGTTCAATTTCCTGCAATTGGGAAATGATCTGCGAGAACTTTCCGAGTTCTCCATGCGTCTTGGCGCCGAGGAGCTTCGTTAACGAGCCCAGCGATTTCGCGCACTGCAGTGCTGGAACATTCCACAGTTCGGAGATCAGTTCCTCCCTGGTGCGTGACGAAGTATCCGCGCCGTCCTCGCCCGACACTTCCGAAAGTATGCTGGGAAGCATCGCCGTTTCGATGATCTGTCGCGTGAGGGCAAATATGGAACTCGGGGTGTCGTCTTTCTCAAGTGCGGCTATGTCGTTCGACGAATCACGCAGGTTGATCATCGGCGCGTACTGGGAAACCCGCCGCAACACGAATGGAGTGTAAAGCAGCGTGTCGGCCGTAACTAGAACAAGTCTGCGCCTGGACTCCAGGGCGCGCTCCGCCGCCCATTGGACCAACGCGATCGATTGCGCATCGCTCCATAGACTGCCATCGCCGCGCCCTCTCCTGCCCAGCTTCTTTTCAAGCTTTTTAGGGGACTTCTCCACTTGAGGAAAAAAGCGATCCAGTTCAGCCCTAGCGACGATCGTCGCTTCGACCTCTTGCTGAAGCCGCTTATACCAATCTAGTGCGCTCTCGCCGATCGCTACATGCTCGTTGTCGTCCGGCACGTAGTCGAGGTGCAGTGTCCGGAGCCTGCCTACAATCGAACGGGAAGTCAGACGTCTGAGCTGGCTGATCGGCTCGCTGATTTCGCTCGCAACGAGCAGTTCTGCAATTTCGCGCACTTTGTCATACTGCGCTTTGGCCTCCGGACGCTGCCCCTCCACATCTGGATCATCGAATGATTCCGCCGTACTCGTTGTTTGCGCCGGCTGTGCAGCAGCGCCGCTGATCGGCGCGTGCTCTGCGTAGACGCGAAGTTTGTCCCTAACCTCGCGTTCCAGCTTTTCCTTATGCTCTCGAGCGCGGTCAAGATACTCGTCCGATAGTTCCTGAATGCGGTTTATCAGTTCGCCGCGATGCCAGGACGTCATGTACAGAGTCGGCGTGGCCGCTCCGGGTAGCGCGCCCGACAACAAATACTCGGATGCAATCATCGCAAGCTGCGCATCCAAAAGATGCAGTTCACTGTCGACGCAGATTTTTCCCGCATCGTTCGGTCCCGATGTCCGTTCCCCGGTCCACCATCCGTTGTGGAAACTTTTCACATAGCGAACCATGTCACGCGGATTGCAGAAGAGTTCGAAAACGTTCTCGTCGAATACATAGACGATCTCGCCGCCTTCGCTGCAATAGGCGCCTTCTTCGCCTTCGAAGCGAACATTCGGCCTGGCAAATGTCGCATCGTCGCTATTGAAGTCGAGGTCTCGCGTCAGGTCGAGAAACCGCAGCGCCTGTACCAGCGCCTTCTCGGTTTTTGAATTCAAGCGTTCGTCGTCACTCATGAGTGCCTCCGAAGATCTTGCTCTCCACATCCGATGGCGGGGCGAAGACAAGCTGGTTTTCGTGCTGCAGGAACTCGCGATGTTGCTGGTTGCTTTGCTTGATCACATCGACCCTTGAACTGGCGACGAGGTACAGCGACGGCGTATAGAGCGAGTAGCCTCTTTCCTTGCAGAAGCGGCCAATCGATGCCGCAAAGTGGCGCTTCTCGGCTTGCGCGACGAGTACACCCACGACGCGGTGATCTTCCGTCACGACCAGCGAGCCGATGTCACGGCTTTCAGGACGATATTCCTGCGCGAAGAGGATTTCGATCGCGTCGGCGAACAACCTAGGTTGAGCGGCCCCGACCAGCAGTCGCAGCGTGCGATTCGTGGCACAAACGCGCGCCGCCGAGGACTGCGGTTGCCCGAAAAGCGATACCTGAAGACCGAGCGCTTCCTCAACAGGCACGAAACCAATCGGCAGGCCGCCGTTCGACGCATAGTGCTGCTCGGTTATCTTGACGTCCGCGTCGATTTCGAAAACTGCAATGCGCTGCTCCAGCGCGCCTTCGTGCACAGGAAAGTTGCGGCGATCACGTCGTAGCACGCCGATTCGGTAAGGCGTATGTCCCTCGGTGACTGCTTGGACGACGTTTCCCGCTCCGGCGAATATGATTGCCGAGGTGATCCCGAGCCGAGTCCCGTCCTGCTCGGTGACTACTATCGCCAGTCTTCCGCGCCGAGCACCGCCCTCAGCCACGATTACCTGCCCCAGGATGACTTCCCTCATGCCACCAGCTCCTCTGAGCCCAACGGTATTTCGTCGAGGGACCGGTATTTGATCGCCACACCGAACAGGCTAGACGGCCGGTAGCGCATATTACCGGCCAGTACTACCTCATAACCTTCCAAGGTAATTTCCAGGAACCAGTATCCGTCTACACCCATGGCCGCCAGGGCTGCCTTGGCAATGGCATAGCGGTGCGCTGGCGACGATGCGCTGCTCCCCGGAATTGACCAGCACGGGTGGCCATCGGCGCTCCGCCAGACCGGCAGATAGTTATGACGGCTGAGCTGGCGCTGCTTTGTTTCGTAGCCTAACTGTTCGTCCGCCTTGAGCAGATTGCCGAGACTGTGTTCAGCGCCATGTCGGGCGACTACCAGCGTTTCTTTCCGAGCGAACGTGAATAGTAGCTTAGTGGATTTTTTTCTCCCGCGCACAACAATAGGCGCTGGAACTATGTGTACACGTCCGCCGTGACGTTCTACGGTGCCATTCACGTAGCGCAGCTTTTGAGCTTGAAAAGCTGCCGCGATCATGAGCTTGTGGATAGGCGCAGCAGGTTTTTTCAGCATACCGATCGTTGTTCCGACGAGCGTGAGCGGCGTCGGCAAGATTGAGATGCGTTGCTTGAGGAGCGCCCGCGCTTCGCTGAAGCGTCTGTCTGCGTTGTCGTATATCTTGTTGGCGCAATCGATGTACTGTCTCGTCAGCGTCTTGCCATCGTCGTTCGGAACCGACTCATAGTCCTCGATGCACGCAAGGCTTTCGCAAAACTCATCGTCACTGCTCAGAACCTGGGCAAGTTGCACGGCGGTATGTCCGCCCTGCATGTCGTAACACAGCCGCAGGGCTTCGATCAGTCCACCATCTCCGCATCCGCTTACGACATAATGCTTCGCGCGCGACATACGCTTAATGCGATTTAGATTGTCGCTGTCCCAATAGCTGGGCGTCGGGAAATGAGCCGACTCGCGTTCGTCACTGAAGCCCGACGATACGATCGCGGTGTCATAGGTCGTTGTGACCCTGGGCTCGCTGACCAGCACTACGCCTGGTGGGGTCCAGGCAACGTCCTTGATCTCATGACCGCCTCTAAATTGCAGGCGCCCTTCCGGCGCGCGGAGATGAGCTTCCCATTGTGCCGTTATACGGTCGACAACCCGGTCGCACGTGTCGAAGAACCAGTCGAGGAGATAATTATCCGTCGTGAATAGCAGTTTCGATTTTGGCCAGTCATTAATCGTCGGATGAATCATCCGATGAAAGACGTCGTGTTGTCTGGCGAGGACGAAGTCATGCCGGTCGTAGACGTCGACCCGGCAGCCCAATACGTGCGCGGCGCAGGCTGCAGTCAGCCCAGCCAGTCCGGCACCTATTACAGCAACATCCCGTCCCAATCGCTTTTCGCTGTCCAGCGCCCAGATCAGATTGAGCGCTCGGTTCTGCTGGACCGCAAAACTGACCCGCTCAGCATACGGACCTAGATAGAACACATCGC
>JAAFHE010000040.1 GCA_013298265.1 Lysobacterales bacterium
GATCGGCGCCAGGGATGGCGTCACGCCAGCACACAGGCACGACGCCTGGAACCGCGTTGCGCCGCGCCGCGGCAAATCCACGCGGCGACGCGAACGCAGTGCTCAGTCGGTGATGCCGAGTCGCTTGCGTTCGAGGCGACGCAGGAACTCTTCCATGATGCGCCGGTAGAGATCCTCGCCGAGGTACTGATCCTCGACACCGGCGTCGATCGACGGATTGTCGTTGACTTCGATCACGACGATGCGGCTGCCGACCTGCTTGATGTCCACGCCGTAGAGCCCGTCGCCGATCAGGCTCGTCGCCTTGAGCGCCAGTCGCATCACCTCGGCCGGCGCCTCGCGCACCGGCAGGGTCTTGAAGCCGCCGGACTTGGCCGTGCCGCGCGCGCCGTGGTTGTAGATCTGCCAGTGGCCGCGCGACATGTAGTACTGGCACGCGTACAGCGGCTCCTTGTTCAGCACGCCGATGCGCCAGTCGAATTCCGTGTAGAGGTATTCCTGCGCAATGACCAGCGCGGTGTGCTGGAACAGGTCTTCGGTGCCTTTCTTCAGCTCCTCGGCATTCTCGGCCTTGACGATGCCGCGCGAGAACGAGCCGTCCGGGATTTTCAGCACAATGGGAAAACCCAGCGTCGCCGGCAGCTCGGTCAGTTTCTTCGCATCGTCGCGGAACAGGATTTCGGTCCTGGGCGTCGGCAGTTTGCGCGAGCGCAGCAGGTCGTGCAGGTAGATCTTGTTCGTGCAGCGCAGGATCGAGGTTGGATCGTCCATGACGACCATGCCTTCCTTCTCCGCCTTGTTGGCGAAGCGGTAGGTGTGGTTGTCCAGTGCCGTGGTCTCGCGGATGAAAAGGCCGTCGTACTCGGCCAGTCGCGTGTAGTCGTTGCGCGTGATGGGATCGACTTCGATGCCGAGATCCTTGCCGGCTTCGATGAACAGTTTCAGCGCACGCTTGTTCGACGGCGGCATGGCTTCGGCCGGGTCGTGCAGCATGGCTATGTCGTAGCGGTACTTGCGCCGCGCGCGCGGCTTGCGCCAGAGCTTCTTGGAAAAACGGTCGAGCGCATCGGCGAACGCGTCTTCCTGCGGATCGTTGAGGGTGTGCAGGCCGGCCGGCTTGATCGCCGCGATGCTCCATTCGCGCTCGCGCTCGAACTCGATGCGCAGGATGGGGCAGGGGAAGGTTTCAAATACCTGGCGGGCGAGATCCTGCAGCGGCGCGTAGCTGGTCTCGCCGAAGTAGACCTGCAGGCCGAAGTCGGTCGTGTCGCGCGTATCGGGCAGGAAGCGGCTGAGCTTCTGCTCCAGGTCTTCGATATCCAGGCCGTACAGCGAACGCCGGCGCAGGTCATTGATCGTGCGCACCGACGGGATCACCTTGTGGCCGCGCGCTTCGGCCAGCAGCGACACGTAGTAGCCGGTTCCCAGGTATTTGTAGCTGCGGCACAGGTTGATGACCTGCGTGCGTTCCTCGTCCGTCGCCAGCGATTCGCGCAGGTAGTCCTTCGCGGTGACGACATTGTCCGACGGATAGTAGGAACCCCAGTCCGAGGCTTTCTCGACGACGATGACCAGGCGGCTCATGGCGAGCCGGCCGGAGTGACGACGCGGATAGCGGCTGCAGGAACAGGGTCGGGATCGGGCATGGACAGATGGGAGCGGGCAGTGGACGGCGAGCGGCGCGAGTGTGCCACAGGCATCGGAGTGCGACATGTGGCGATGGTTCCCGGAGCCACCACCCGCGAACGCCAGCCATGCCGGGTTCAGCAAACGCGGCATGATGTCGTCCTGCCGCGCCAATCTGCGGCGGGCATTGCAGCCATGGCAGCTGCGCCCTGCTAGGCTCCGCAAGTGCCTCGATCCGCCGACTTCCATCTGCGCCGTGCCCTGCTCACCGACCTGGCCGCCCTCGTCGATCTCGAACTTGCCAGCTTCGCCTACGACCGCATGAGCGCGCGCCAATTCCGCCGCCATCTGTCCAGCCCCAACGCCGCCGTGCTGCTGGCCGAGGGCGATGAGGGCTTGCTCGGCTCCGCGATCGTGTTCTTCCGCCGGGGCAGCACGCGGGCGCGGCTCTACTCACTCGCCACGTCGGTAGCGGCGCGCGGCCGCGGCATCGGCAAAGCGTTGCTGGCGGCCGCCGAACGCTGCGCACGCGAGCGCGGGGTGGGCACATTGAGCCTGGAGGTCCGCCGCGACAACAGCGCTGCCGTACACCTGTACGAGGCGCACGGCTACCGGCGCAGCGCGGCGCTGGAGAGCTACTACGACGACGGTGCGCCGGCGTGGCGCTACGAGAAATCCCTGCAGGCCGACGCCTCATGAAAACCCTGATCCTGCTCGCTGCCCTGATGCTGGCGCCGAGCGACGATTCGCCGCAGGCGGAAGCCGGCGTTGCCACCGACGTCACCGACGCGTCGCGCCTGAGCCGGCTGCCGGCGGCAGAGCAGATGCCGCCGAACGTCAGCCTCGTCGAAACCGTACTGACGCGCCGGCGCCTGCATCAGCTGGAATCCATGGGTGGCCTGCGGCTGCCCCGCATGGACGTCTTCATCAAGGACGGGCGGCATGTACTGCACAGCGTCGGCTGGAACTACCGCATGCCCTGGCGCTTCAACGCCGCGCTGACCGAGCAACGCGGGCTTCCGGGCGGCCTGAGCGTCGACGAACTCGTTTCCCACCTGACCGACAAGCAGGGCCAGCCCATCGCAACGCCCGATATCACCGAAGCGGACGCCGTGGTCGTCCTCTACTGGGCGAGCTGGTGCGGTCCTTGCGGCACGGCACTCAGCGAGATGCGCAAGCTCATGACGGCAGACGGCGGCCGCCGCTTCGTCTGGATCGCGATCGAAGCCGACTCGGTCAAGCAGAACGTGCAGCGCGAGACGATGCGATAGGCAGCCCAGGGCCTGCGCGCGCGGCGAGCGTTGCGTCGGCGCCCCGAGGTCACCGGCAGAAAACTGCTTCGCCACTTCCCGTGTTTTCCCTAGCGACGCCCTTGGCCCAATGACAACCATCGCCGAACTGATCGACACCTACCCGGCCATGCTCGCGCTCGCCATTTTTCTGGCTCGCATCGTCGATGTTTCGCTGGGTACGGTCCGCATCCTCGTCGGCTTCCGCGGCTACCGCCTGCTCGCCGCGCTGATCGGCTTCTGCGAAGCAGCGATCTGGGTCATCGCCGCGAGCAAGGTCATCGGCCATCTCGACTACTGGTATCTCGTCGTCGCCTACGCCGCCGGCTACGCCACCGGCAACTTCGTCGGCATCACGCTGGAGCGCCGCCTCGGCGTCGGCAGCGAACTGGCCCGGATCATTTCCTACTGCAGCGGCTGCAATCTCGCCGAGCTGCTCACCGCGCGCGGCTATTCCGTCGTCGAACTCGCCGGCCGCCACCGCGGCCAGGCCTCGGTGCAGGTGCTCTACGTCGTCGACAAGCGCCGGCGCATGCCCGAGCTGCTGCACCTGGTCCATGAGCTCGATCCCGCCGCGATCTACACCATCACCGACGTGAAGTCCTGCCACGGCGAAGACGTGCACGCGCTGGACGCGGACGCGCGACGCGGGATGGCCTTGCGCTTCAAGCGCAAATAGCGGCTGCCGGCGCGGCGGATGCGCGCCGTTACAGCAACGAAATGGTCCGCGCCCAGGACGCGAACGGAATGCTCTTGAGCGCAGCAGCCGGCGCGAACACGCCATGCTCGTTGTCCACGAACACACGGCTGTCCGGCGGAACGGCACGGACGAAGGTCTCGATCAACGCGTCGCCGCGCCACTCGACCACGAACAGCGAAGGATCCACGAGCGCCGCCACCGCGTCGGCGCGTTCGTCGTCGTTGAAATCGTCGAGGACGCTCTGGTCGGGCTCGATCGAAAGCCATCCGAGGCGGCCTTCGATGACGACGCGGCCGTCCTCGGCGGATTCGCCGCCCTGCTCCAGCGCCCAGACCAGGGGCGACCACGAGCTGTCACTTTCGACGAGAAGAATCAATGTGTTCATGACGTGCTTTGATCAACGCCGTGCCGAAACAGGGCCGGAGGGTGGTACGCGGAAGAAGGTTCGGAACCGGGCGGGCCGGCGCCTATGCGCTGGCCGGAACGTCCTTGCTGAAATGTGTGTAGAGGAGTGAGAAACGAGTGGCTGCGGCGGAGCGTCGCGCTCCTGCTCGTTTCTCACTTCTCTCCCCTCTTTCCGCATCCGCGGCAGTCGTACGCGTCCACTTTGCATCAGGGGCCATCACCAGTCCATGGCGTCGAGCTTGGCCCTGGTCTGGTCGTCCGCCGGCCGCGCGATCAGGCCGCCGGCCGCGGCGATGGTGACGTCGTAGCGCGCACCGTCGATCAGGGGCATGTAGGCCGCGCTGCCGAAGTCTGCGTCGACCCAAGGCAGCCATGCGGGATAGCGGCGCTTGATCTGCCACAGATCGAGCACGCCGTCGCTACCGACCGCACTGACGCTCGGCGGCGCGGATTGCGCCTTGGCGGTGTCGCGCCAGCGGCCGCTGATGCGTTCGACACGGTACAGCGGCTGCGCGCCGAGACTGACGGCCCGCGGCGTCCACTTGATCACGCGAGCGTCGAGCTGCCAGTCGTCGCCGCTGATCTGCGCGCTCTCATGCGTACCGTCGGCGAGATCGACGCGCAGCGCCCATTGCTGCGGTCCGAATGCGCGCACGCCGATGCTCGCTACAGGCTTTTCAGCACTGAGGCGGCGATAGCCGTCCAGCGACAGGGACAGCGCGCTGGCGAGCAGGGCGAGGCTGACCAGGACCAGCAGCCAGGCGCTGCGATGACAGGCGGAAAGACGCCGGCGCTGGCGCCAGCGCCGGCGTACGGCGAAGGATTGCGCGAGGGCGGCCAGCCCGAACAGAGCGGCGGCGATGGCAGGCAGCAGAGCGGGAATATCTGGCAGCATGGTGGGTCGCCGTACCCCGGGTGGGCATCGATATGATGGGCCTCGTTATACTGCATCCCTCATCAACCTCGCATCACGGATCGCCAGCGGCCCGTGGGCATCTACGGGCCACGCCATGCCTATCGTCCTGCGCACATCGTTCCTGCTTTGCCTGCTGTGTCTGCTCGCCGCCTGCGGCAACAAGGGCGATCTCGTCAAACCCGGCACCACGCCGGCGCCGGCGAAGAGCGAAGCGGCAAAGTGAACCGCAGTGCCGTTCCGGAAGTTAAGTTGTTGCCTTTTAGCAAAATGCACGGCGCCGGCAACGACTTCGTCGTGATCGATTGCCGCGAACGGAGTCTGCCGCTGGACGCCGCGTCGATCGCACGCCTCGGTGATCGCCACAACGGCGTCGGCTTCGACCAGCTACTCACGATAGAACCCACGCGCGATCCGGACTGCGCCTTCCGCTACGGCATCTATAACCGCGACGGCAGCCAGGCCGGCCAGTGCGGCAACGGCGTGCGCTGCGTCGCCGCCTGGTTGCGCCGCGCCGGCGCGCTCGGCGACGGCGTCACGCGGCTGCAGAGCCCCAGCGGCGCGGTGGCCGTCGAGATCCTCGACGACGGCCGTGTGCGTGTCGACATGGGCGTGCCGCAATTCGCACCGCAGGCCGTGCCGTTGCGCGACGACGCGCAGGCACCGTTGTACACGCGCCAGCTCGGTGCGGACGACGTGGCCTTCGGCGCGGTTTCGCTGGGCAATCCGCATGCGGTGATCGAGGTAGCTGACAGCACCACAGCGCCTGTCGATACCTGGGGACCGGCACTGGAAACCCATGCGGACTTTCCGGACCGGGCCAATGTCGGCTTCGCCCAGGTGCGGTCGGCGCGCGAGATCCGTCTGCGGGTCTGGGAACGCGGCGTTGGCGAAACTCTGGCCTGCGGCAGCGGCGCCTGCGCCGCGGTCGTCGTACTCGCGAGCCGCGGCCGCGTCGGCCGCGAGGTCGACGTGCATCTGCCCGGCGGCCTGCTGCAGATTTCCTGGGCTGGCCCCGGCGAGCCGGTCTGGATGACCGGACCCGCCACCTTTGTCTTCGAAGGAAGCTACTACCTATGAGCGACATGACCCTGAAGGACGGCCTGACCGCGATGGAAGTCGCGAGCTACCTGCGCCGGCATCCGGAATTCCTCAACGAGTTTCCTGATCTCGCGCTCGCCCTGCGCCTGCCGCGCGACCAAGGCGCCGCCGCGTCGCTCGCGAGCTACCAGCTCGACGTGCTGCGCGACAAGAACCGCGAGCTGACCCGGCGCCTGCGCGAGCTCATCGAGATCGCGCACGAGAACGAACAGCTCATGATCCGGGTGCACAGCCTGACGCTGTCGCTGATGCGGGCGACCTCGCTCGGCGACAGCGTGAGCCGCGTCGTGGCCGGGCTGACCGAGGATTTCCACACCGACCTCGTTCGCGTCGTGCTGTTCGGCCGCAGCGACAGCGCGCCGGTCAGCGAGTGGCTGATCCTCGAAGCCGGCGGAAAGAACGCGATGCCTGCCTTCGCCGAATTCCTGCAGCGCAACGAACCGCTGTGCGGCCGCCTGCAGCCCGACAAGCTGGCCGCGCTGTTCGGCGCCCGCGCAGGCGAAGTGCAGTCGGCCGTGCTGATGCCGGTCAACGGCCTGGGCATGCTCGCCATCGGCAGCCACGACATGGACCGCTTCCATCCGGGCATGGGAACCGTGTTCCTCAAGCTCATCGCCGAGGCGATCACGGCGTCGGTAGCCCGCTACCCGCTGGACTGACCTGACCACGTGAGCGCGCTGGCGGCAGATATCGCGCGTTTCCTCGACTACCTGCGGGTCGAGAAGCGCTACGTGGCCGGCACCATCGTCAACTACGCGCGCGAATTGGCCTCGCTGGAGGCGCATGCGCAATCCCTGGGCCTGACCCACTGGCGCGAGCTGCGCGCCGAACCGCTACGCAGTCTGGTCGCGCGCGAGCACCGCCGCGGCCGCGAGCCGGGCAGCCTGCATCACCTGCTGTCCGCGTGCCGCAGCTTTTTCCGCTGGCTGCTGCGCGAAGGCGTGATCGCTCAGGATCCCGCCCTCGACGTGCGCGCACCCAAGCTCCGGCGCAAGCTGCCGCAGGTACTGGACGTGGACGAAGCGGCCGCACTGGTCGAGATCCCCGTCGACACGCCAGACGCGGTGCAGGACCGCGCCATGCTGGAGCTGTTCTATTCCAGCGGCTTGCGCCTGGCCGAGCTCACCGGCCTGGTCTGGAACGACATCGATCTCGCCGAGGGACTGGTGCGCGTGCTCGGCAAGGGCTCCAAGACGCGCGTCGTGCCGGTCGGCAGCAAGGCGCTGCAGGCACTGCACGCGCTGCTTGTACAGGCGCAGCCGCCGGGTAACGCGCCGGTGTTCCCCGGCCGTGGCGGCAAGCCGATCTCGCCGGCCAGCGTACGCCGCCGCCTCAAAGGCTGGGCCCAGTCGCAGGGTGTGTGGAAGCGCGTCTATCCGCATCTGCTGCGCCACTCCTTCGCCAGCCACCTGCTGGAATCCTCCGGTGACCTGCGCGCCGTGCAGGAACTGCTCGGCCATGCAGATATTTCCACTACGCAAATCTATACACATCTGGATTTCCAGCATCTGGCGCGCGTGTACGACGCGGCGCATCCGCGGGCGAAGCGGCGCAAGGAGCCGGAGTAGCCTGACCGGCGCGCACCGACACGGCGGACGGAACCGCTGCCGCCTGCACCGGCCCGGCGACGCGGGCTTTAGCCGCGGCGTTTGGGCTTAAGGCCGCATTTCCCGCACTGCCAGAGAGCCCCGCCGCCGGTCGCCGATGACCGGCAGTCACCGTCTCAAGCCGTGCGGCAAGCCAGTGCGATCATTTTCGCCTGCACGATGCACTGCCACGACGGTCCGGCCGGACCGCTGAAAACGGCGTGCGCGTGCGGCGCCGGCGCAATACCGGCGTTTCCCCCAAACCACCGGAGATCACTCATGCCCAAGCATCGCCTTGGCGCAGCGCTCGCGCTCGCCCTGTCGTTTTCCGCCGTTGCGCACGCCGGCACGTTCGGCTTCGATCCCTACACCCAGACCTCCACCAACGGCGAAGCCGAAGCCGTCGCGATCGGCGACGTCGACGGCGATGGCCGCGACGATCTTGTCGTGGCGAACAATGCGTATTTCGCGAACACCTGGTCCAACCACGTGCTCGTCTATCCGCAGCAAGCCGACGGAACGCTGGCACAACCGGTTGCGGTTGCCTACACCACGAGCTACGGCAACGCGCGCGGCCTGGCGCTGGCGGACATCGATGCCGATGGCGTGCTCGATATCGCCGTCGGCTACGGCGGCGGGCTCGCATTGCTGCGCCGCGACGGCGCCGGCGGCTTCAGCCTGCGCAACGTGGTCACGAACCGCGGCGGCGACGTGCTCACAAGCCTCGATGTCGATCGCAACGGCGTCGCCGACCTGATCGGGCTTAGCCACAGTGGACCCGCGACGATCTACTACAGCGATGGTTTCGGCGGCATCGCCAGCCAGCAGACGCTGACGACGCCGGTAGGCGGTTTCAACGACCTGGAAACCGGCGATCTCAACGACGACGGCGTCATGGACCTCGCCGTGATGTCGGGCCAGGCCTATGCGATTCCGAACCTGACCGTGCACCGGCATGACGGCGTCGCCGGCTGGCTCGCCGCGCAGAGCTACACAGTCGGCGCCAGCGAGATTACCGGCGGCCTGGCGGTCGGTGATTTCGACGGCGATGGCCGCGACGACGCCGTGCTGTCGCGCGCGCGAAACTCACCGACCTGGTTGTGGCAGTACCGCCAGGACGCCAACGGGCAGCTACAGCCGGCCGCCAATCTGCCGAGCTACGAGATCCCGGACACGCTGGAGGCCGTCGATCTCGACCGGGACGGCCGCAGCGATCTGGGCGTACTGCACAGCGGCTGGTCGCGCTTCGGTTTCTATCTGCAAGGCAACGCGGGTCTCGGCGCGGAGCAACTGGTCACGATTCCGTACCAGTCGCACTACAACCAGCAAGGCCTCGCGTTCGGCGATCTCAATGGCGACGGCTGCACGGATGCGGCCATCGCGCTGAACGGCACGGGCGTGGCGACGCTGCACGGGCATGACTGCGCCGCGACGGCCAATCTCGCCGTCGCCATCCGCGCCGAGCAGCACAAGGTCGCCGCGATCGACATCCGTCACGAGGGTGGCACCGCCGTGGTGACCGGCGATGTGCTGGTCGAGTTGCGCGCGCGTAGCTTCGGCCGCATCAACGTGCCGCCGAACTGCCTTGAGCAGCCAAGCACGAGGCGGGCGCGTGCCTATCGCTGCACCACCGGCACGCTGCAGGCCGGCGCGACCGAGACGCTGCGTTTCGTGCTCGGCGGCGTGTCGAGCGTCGTGGTCAGCGCCGACGTAAGCGCCAATGCGCCGGATCCGGACGAAAGCAACAACGCGGCCACGGTCGCGCTGACGTTCTGATAACGGCTGCGCGGCACCGTCCGCGGTGCCGCGTAGCGTGAGAAGCTATGAGCGCCTGCCGCGCGCGATGCGCGGCGGGCGTCCCGGTCAGGGCGCCGGCGCGATGCCGATCGACGCGAACAGCTTCGCGCTGTCGTAACGGCGGTCGCCGCGAATCACGGTGCGCACCTTGCGGATGTCGGCCATGTTCAAGGTCGGGTCGCCGTCAATGAGGATCAGGTCGGCGACATAGCCCGGCGCGATGCGGCCGTACTCCTTGTCGCGCTTCATGACCGCGGCGGCATCGTAGGTCGCCGTGCGCAGCGCGTCCTTCGGCGCAATGCCGGCGGAAACGTACAGCTCAAGCTCGCGCGGAATCTGCAGGCCGCCCGAGCCGTCGGTGCCGGCGACGATGCGCACGCCGCTGCGATGCAGCAGGCCGACGAAATCGATCATGCGCCGGTAGCCGTCGCGGTAGGCCGACTCCTGGCCGGGCTTGATCGGCAGGCCGCCGGAACCCGAACGGATGCCGCGCTGCCAGGTCAGCGGCAGGCGTTCCATGATCGCGGCGAAACCCGGGCCGGGCAGTCCCGGACGGCCCAGGAACTGGTCCTCGAATACGGTCAGCGTCGGGTCGATGACGATGTTGCGGTCCTTGAGCAGCTTGACGAAGTCCTGCACGGCCGGCGAACCGAGGTCGATGGTCGAACCGTATTCGCCGACGGTAGTGAAGCGCGCCGGCGTGCGCGTGTCCTGCACCTTGTCGAACAGGAAATTCAGCATCAGCATGTTGATGTGCTGGATCTCGTCGGCACCGTTCTCGACGAACTGGCGCGCCGTCATGAAGGCCGGCACATGGCCGCTGACACGTAGTCCCTTCGCATGCGCCATGCGCGCGATCGCCGGCATCAGCTCGGTCTTGATCGAGCTGTAGATCTTGATCTGCTCGTGCCCGCTCGCGGCGTACTCGTCGACGATGCGCTGCGCATCCGCTTCGTTGTCCGCAAGCGCCTTGGTCGGGCCGGCGAACGGACCGGGACCGTCGATGATGCCGGCCTTGATGATGCGCGGACCGATGTCCTCGTTCGCCTCGATCGCCTTGATGCGCGCGGCCAGCACCGGCGGATTGTTGGCGAGGTCGCGGACCGTGGTCACGCCGCCGGCGATGTCGAGCACGCCGTCGGCCTGGCCGAAGAAATGCGCGTGCATGTCCCACAGGCCGGGCATCAGGAAGCGGCCGCCGCCATCGAGCGTCTCCGCGTCGGCCGGTGCGGTGACGTCGGCAGACTTGCCGCTCGCGACGATGCGGCCTTTGTCGATCAGCACGGCGGCATCGTCGACGGTCACGCCCGTGGCCGGATCGAACGCGCGCACGTTGCGGATCAGCAGCGGCCGTTTGAGTACGTCGGTCTGCTGCTGCGCACGCTGCTGCGCCTGGCGGCTTTCCTGCGCGTCCTGGGTCTTGGCCAGCGTCGGCAGCACGTCGCCGTAACCCTCGCGTACCAGCGAGGACCAGCTCGAATAGCTCGCGAAGAAGCGCTGCTGCTCGTCGAGCCAGACGAAGCTCGGGGTCAGGTCAAGTCCGTGCATCGCGTATAGCGTGACCTTCTTGGCACCGGGCTTGCCCTTGACGCGCAGCTCGGTCAGCTTCTCGATGCGCGCTTCGCCGGCCGGCAGTATGGCCATGCGCTGCTCCGGCGCCTTGAGCAGCGCGCGCGCCAACAGCACGTACTCTTCCGGTGTGCCGTCGAGGCTCAGGTAGAACGCGGGTTTCGCCGGCTCCTGGCTGGCGTCTTCGGACACGTTCTTCCAGGTGTATCGGTTGCCTTCGCGCCGGAAGGTTTCGTCGACCGGCGCCTTGAAGTAGGTCAGGCCCTTGTTCGCGATGGCCGTGACACCACCGTCGGTACCGACCGTGTACTCAGAATCGAGCTTGGGACCGCGGCCGCGATCGTTGAACTCATAGTGCACGCGCACACTGCCGTCGTCGGCGTAGCGCGCCTCCTGGAAGCCGGCCTTGGCGCCCATTGTCAGCACCTCGCTGCGCTCGACCTGCTCGGCCGCCGCAGCAAGTCCACTCGCGCACAGCAGCAGCGCGCCCGCGCACAATCTGAGCTTCATCGTGATTCTCCCGACAGGTCGCCGCAGCCTAGGCTGCCCGCGTGGCAACGACGAGTGCCGGAAGCTGGGCGTCGGTGCAGGTCTTTCGCTTCGTCGGCCGGCACGCCATCAGCGCTCAGAATGTCCCGCCTCGCCATAGCCGCCGCGGCCGAACAGGCCCGGGCGGATCAGGTCGACGAACGCGCGCGCCTGCGTCGACAGGTATTTGCCTTTGCGCATGACCACGCCATAGCTGCGTTGTGGAAAATACTGACGCAGGTTGCGCACTTCCAGGCGCGTCTTGTCGAACTCGGTCAGGCAGATGCCGGTGACGATGGAGATGCCCAGGCCCATCGCGACGTATTCCTTGATCACTTCCCAGCCGCCGACCTCGATCGCGACGCGGTACGGCACGCGGCGCTGCTGAAACACCAGGTCGACGAGGCGATAGGTGGTCAGACGCTGCGGCGGGAGGATCAGGCCGTAGGGCGACAGGTCCTCGAGCTTGATGTCCGGCTTGCCGGCCAGCGCATGGTCGCGCGGCAGGATCAGCATGGGATCGAACCACTGCACCGGTTCGTAGGAGATGTCGTGCGGCACATCGAGCATGGAGCCGAACGCGAAGTCGACCTGATCCTGGCGCAGCAGGGCGAGGCCGTCCTTGCCCGTCACGTTGTTGAGCTGGAGGCGCACCCCCGGATGCTCGTCGCGAAACGCGCGCACCAGCGGCGGCAGCAGGTACTGGATCGTCGACGAGCCGGCCGCGATGCTGACCTCGCCCGCATCCAGTCCCTGTAGCTGGCTGCGGAACAGCTGGTCCAGCCCTTCGAGTCCTTCGACCAGCGGCCGCGCCAGCTCATACAGC
>JAAFHE010000410.1 GCA_013298265.1 Lysobacterales bacterium
GTGCGGTTAATTATTCGTTAACCAGACGGCCCTGCGCAAACCCGCGCCAATACTGGCGTTGACGGGGTTTGAATCGGTTGGCTATGGTACGGATCGTTTCGTCGGAATGCGACCGTGACCGAGACCCCAGCCGCACATCGTTCCAGCCCCCGCACGAGCCGCCGCCTAGCTCTGCGCCGACGTGCACTTCGTAAACATTTCCAATTTTATTCCAAGTGCAAGAATTGGGCTCTGGCGCAGAACGTGTCTGTGTCGCCCATTTCCTGGCGCCGCGAGCATTGGGTACTTGCCAGCGTCGCGGTTGCACTGACCGTCATCGTCGGCATGGTCATGCCGACCTGGGCCAATGCCATGCGCCGGGACGAAGCGCCCAGCGTGACCACGCTTTCGCTCGCGCTGCCCGCGTTGAGCGCGGATCAGACCATGGCCGGCGATCGCGCCCTGGCCGATCTGGCTGCCGCCGGTATGGTTCCGGGCATGGAAAGTGCCGAGTGGAAGGTCGTCATTGTGCGCGCGGGCCAGTCCCTGGCCGATATCTTCCATGAGCAGGGCCTTTCGCCTACCGAGCTGCAGCGTCTCGTCGACGCGAATGTCGACAATGGCGCATTTCGTCGTATCCATCCCGGCGATGAATTCGCGTTCCGAAAATCGGCAGACGGCCGGCTTGCGGCCCTTCGCTTCGATCGCGACGACCATACGCGCGTCGTGCTGCACATCGATGCAGGCGTCGTCAAGAGTGAAATTGCCGAGCGCGCACTGGAACGTCGCTTCCACGTCGCCCGCGGCACCATCAAGAGCTCGCTGTTCGAAGCTGGCGATACGGCGGGCATGACCGACTCGATGACGCTGAAGCTGGCTCAGGCTTTCGGTTACGACATCGACTTTGCCCAGGACCTTCGTGTGGGCGACAGCTTTACGGTGATCTACAACGACGTCTATCGCGAAGGCGAGCGTCTGCGGGACGGCGACATCATCGGTGCGACTTTTATCAACGGCGGCCGCCGCTTCACCGCATTGCGGTTTGAAGACGCCGACGGAACGGTTTCGTTCTACAGCGAGGACGGCCGGCCTTTGAAGACATCGTTCCTGCGTACTCCGGTCGAATTCACGCGCATTTCCTCGCGTTTCAGCGCCGGCCGCATGCATCCGGTGCTCGGTAAGATGCGCGCGCACAAGGGCGTGGACTACGCCGCCCCAACCGGTACGCCGATTTACGCGGCCGGCGATGCGAAGGTCGAATTCCGCGGCGTCAAGAATGGCTTTGGCAACGTCGTGATTCTGCAGCACGGCGGTCAATACAGCACGGTCTATGGCCACATGTCGCGGTTCGCCGCCGGACTTTCCGCCGGCCAACGCGTGCGCCAGGGACAGTTGATCGGCTACGTCGGCTCTACCGGCCTGGCCACTGGCCCGCATCTGCACTACGAATTCCGTCTCAATGGCCAGCACCGCGATCCACTGAGCGTGACCTTGCCAAAGCCCGAGCCGCTGCCCGCTACGGAGCTGGCCAAGTTCAAGCAACTCACCCAGCCGATGCTCGCGCAGCTCAAGCGCTACGAGGATCCGCGTCTGGCGCTGGCGCGCTGAGCCGGTGGCCCGCCTGGGGTCTGAGCTTTATCTCGGTCTGATTTCTGGCACCAGCGCCGACGCCATCGATGTCGCGCTGGTGTCCTTCGACCCGCAACCGCGACTGGTCGCGGCACTCGCCGCACCGTATCCGCCAGCGCTGCGCCCGCGCGTGCTGGCACTGGCGCGGGAGAAAGCCGAGATCAACCTCGACGAACTCGGCTCGCTCGACACCGAACTCGGTCACGCGTTCGCCGACGCCGCGCTGGCACTGCTGGAGCGCGAGCAGGTTTCGCCTGACGCCATCCGCGCACTTGGCTCGCACGGCCAGACGGTGCGGCACAAACCCACGCTAGCGGCGCCATATACGCTGCAGCTCGGCGACCCGAACATCATCGCCGAGCGCACCGGGATCACGACAGTCGGTGACTTCCGCCGCCGCGACGTCGCCGCAGGTGGACAGGCGGCACCCTTGGTGCCAGGCCTCCATGCAGCCCTGCTCAGCGATCCGGAACAGAATCGCGTCGTGCTCAATCTTGGCGGCATTGCCAATATCACCGTGCTGCCGCGCGATCCGGGAGCGTCCCTGGCTGGCTTCGATACCGGTCCGGCGAATTGCCTCATGGACGGCTGGTCGCTGATGCAGCGCGGTGTGGGATGCGACGTCGGCGGCGAATGGGCGGCCCAGGGCGTCATCGACGAAGCACTGCTCGCGCAGATGCTCGATGAGCCCTATTTCCGCCAGACCGGCCCAAAGAGCAGCGGCCGCGAGGTGTTCAACCTGGACTGGCTCAAGCGGCAGCTCGGCGGACGCGAAATCGCTGCGGTCGATGTGCAGGCGACACTACTCGCCCTGTCGGCACGCAGCGTCGCCGCTGCAATCCACCGCGATGCGCCTGCGGTCCAGCAGGTCCTCATTTGTGGCGGCGGCGTACACAACGGCAACCTGGTGCGGGCGCTGGCTGAGTCACTGAAGCCGGTGCCAGTCAGCAGCACGGCCAGCTGCGGTATCGATCCGGACTATGTAGAAGCCATGGCGTTCGCCTGGCTCGCGCGACAGCGCATGCTGGGTTTGCCGGGCAATCGCGCTGAGGTGACGGGCGCGCGCGGGCCGCGCGTGCTGGGTGCGATCTACTTCGGTACTTGACTCGTCAACGGATCGTCACTGAACAGCGGCTTGCCGGCGACTCGCTCGAATGCCTCGACCGCAGCACGAAACGCCGCGGCTTCACTAGATTCCCAGGTACCCGACAGCATCGCGATGTCATGCAGCTCGCGTCGCGTGTCGTCAGTGACCAGGCCTGCGCCACGGCGCAGCGCGAACAGAATTGCCTCGTTGATCGACCACTGGTGCTCACGCGCGATGTCCTTGATGCGATCAGCCAGGGCATCGTCAATGTGGCGTACAAGAATGTCTGGCACTGCGTCTCCGCCGTTTCGTTGTCGGATTCGGCCCCTGTCCGGCGGATTGTCGCAGCAAGCGGCGCCAATTTCAGCCTGCGCGCGGTAGCTGATCCATCTGAGGCCGCAATCGCCAGTACAACCACAGCGTCGGAACGATGGAGGCGGCGCTCAGCGCGAAGAATGTTTCATAGCCGAATGCCTCGACGAAGAATCCCGACACTCCACCCAGCAGCTTTCCCGGCATATTGGACAGCGAAGCGAGCAAAGCGTACTGGGTCGCGCTGAAACGCACATCCGCGAGACCGGACATGAACGCGACGAGGACGCTACCGGCGAAGCCTTGGCAGAAATTGTCCGCAGAGATCGCCGCGATGAAGCTCCAGTTCTGGCCGGGATAGGCAGCCATCAGCAGAAAGGCCAGATTTGACAGCGCCACGCCGAGTGCGGCGATCAGCAGCGAACGGCGAACGCCGAGAATCGTGACGCCGATACCTCCGAGCAGCGCACCGGCAAAGCCAAGCCACACGCCGTAGACCTTCGATACCGTCGCGATCTGGCTTTTTGTGAATCCCAGGTCCAGGTAGAACGGGCCGGCCATGACGCCGATGATCTGATCCGGAAGCTTGTACAGGCCCACGAACAGCAGCAGTGTCACCGCAAGCTCGATACCGTTGCGGCGGAAGAACTCGACGATGGGGCGGAAATACTCGATCAGCGCGACACGCATCACCTCAATCGCACCGCGCTCACCCCTACTCACTGGTGGTACGGCTGCCGGATTGAGCCGCGCTTCGGCCATCGCCGGCGGTTCGGCCGCATACAGGGTCATCAGCGCCGGCAACAACATCAGCCCGGCCAGGATCAGATACGTCGCCGGCCAGTCGACCAGGTCGGCTGAATACAATGCGCCGGCGCCGGCCAGCACCAGGCCGATCCGATAGCCCAACGAGTAGGTCGAGATCAACGCGCCCTGGTCTTCTTTCGGCGCGATCTCGATACGGTAGGCGTCGACGACGCAATCCTGGGTCGCGCCAGAAAACGTGGTCAGCGTCAGCGCGACAAGAAACAGCACCAGATTGCCGCCGGGCCCTATCAATGCCATCGCAACAAGGCCGACGGCGACGCCGAGCTGGGCCAGCAGCAACCACCCGCGGCGCCGGCCGAGTCGCGCGAGGACCGGCGGCGGCCAGCGGTCGAGCAATGGCGCCCAGAGGAACTTCAGTACGTACAGCAGCGAAATCCAGCTCACGAGTCCGATGTTGCCCAGGCTCATGCCCTGTTCGCGAAACCAATAGCCCAACGTGACGCCGAGCAGCAGAAACGGCAGCCCCGAGCCGAAGCCGAACAGGCACATCGTCCATGCCGACGGCTGCGCGAAGGCCCGGCGGAAACGTCGCAGCGCCGACTCGGGCGCGGCGGCGGCGACGTTCACGAAGCGTCCGCGGCGTAGTCCACGGTATACGGCGCGTGGTCGGAAAAGCGCGGATCGCGCAGGATCTCGCAGCTCTTGAGCCGCGCCTTCAGCGACGGCGTAATGACCTGATAGTCGA
>JAAFHE010000411.1 GCA_013298265.1 Lysobacterales bacterium
GACCAGCGCGCGGCGCTGCAGTGGCTGGCCACGCAGCCGTGGGTCGATGGCAAGCGCATGGGCGTGTTCGGCTGGAGCTATGGGGGCTACCTCAGCCTGATGATGCTGGCCAAGGCGTCCGATGTCGTCGCGGCCGGCGTCTCGGTCGCGCCGGTCACCGACTGGTCGCTCTACGACACGCACTACACCGAGCGCTATCTCGGTCTGCCCAAGGACAACGCCGAGGGCTATCGCAAGAGCGGCGTGCTGCCGTGGCTGGACGGCATGACCTCGCCGCTGCTGCTGATCCACGGCATGGCCGACGACAACGTGCTGTTCACGAACTCGACCCAGCTGATGGCCGACCTGCAGAAACGCGGCAAGGCGTTCGATCTGATGACCTACCCCGGCGGCAAGCACGGCATGTCGACGCCGGCGATGAAGAAGCACGTCTACAACACGATCAAGCGCTGGTTTGATCGGCAGCTGAAGGCGGGCGATAGCGCCGCGGCAAAACCGGCCGCGTAGGCGACACGAAGTCCCTTCGCCGGATCCGGGATCCGGCAACGGGACTGCGGCTCAGACAAACCGTCCCGACTGAAAATCGCGGATCGCCGTGACGATCTGCTCGGGCGTGTTCATGACGAACGGGCCGTACTTCGCGACCGGTTCGTTGAGCGGCTTGCCGGCGACGAGGATCAGGCGCGTCGCGGTCGTGCCGGCTGCGAGTCTCAGTGTTTCGCCGTGGCTCAGCACGCCGAGTTCGCCGCGTGGCAGAGTGCGTGACGAATCGCCGTCGCCGACGATCGCTTCGCCGTCGTAGACATAGACGAAGCCGTTGTGCCGCTGCGGTAGCTGCGAGGTCCACTGCGCGCCGGGCTGCAGGCGCACGTCGACATAGATCGGGGCCGTCGCGACGTTAGTGACCGGTCCGTATACCTCGCCCACACGACCGGTCAGCAGGCGCAGCTCGACGCCGTCGGCCGGTTGCAGCTGCGGCACCTGTTCGGGGGCGATGTCCTGGTAGCGCGGCGCGGTCATCTTGTCCGCGGCCGGCAGGTTGACCCAGAGCTGGAAGCCCCACATCAGCCCGTCTTCCTGTTCCGGCATTTCCGAGTGCACGATGCCGCGCCCAGCCGTCATCCATTGCACGCTGCCGGCGCGAAGCATGCCGGTATTGCCCTGGTTGTCGCCGTGGCGCATGTTGCCGGCGAGCATGTAGGTCACGGTCTCGAAGCCGCGGTGCGGATGGTCCGGGAACCCGGCCAGATAGTCGCTGGCCTGATCCGAGCGGAACTCGTCAAGCATCAGGAACGGGTCGAGCATGTCCAGCGCCGGCTGGCCGATCAGGCGGTTGAGCTTGACGCCGGCCCCGTCGCTGGCCGGCTGGCCGCGCACGGTCGTGACGACGCGGCGCGACGTGAGGGCGGTGGCATTCATGGCGTGCTCCCGGGGATGAAGCCCGCAAGATGGTCGCCGTGGACGGCGAAACCAAGCGACGTGGCGTGAACAGGCTGCTCTCAGGCTGTCAATAATGACGGCTGCGTGGGTCGGGCTCGCGCGTGACGGCACATCGGGGTTCGAACCGTCAGCGTGACGCACGTGTCCGCGTTGCTCTACCCGCGAAAATCCAGCGGTGTGCTTGACTGCTGTTTCTCCCCCTCACCCAATCCTCTCCCCCAAGCGCTGTGCGCTTGGGGGAGAGGGCTAAAGCAGCCACGCCGCTTCAACGATTCCCCATTCCCGACTCCCGATTCCCCGCTTTCAATGCACCCAGCGTCCGCCACGCCGCCGCGGCGGATCGCGGAACTCGCTCGACGCGGCGCCGCTGCCGGCCTTCTCGCGCTCGCTGGCCGGATGCACGCGCCAATACTGCGCGACCTGCGAAACCACCTGCGGAATATGCGCGAGGCAGTCGTCGTATTCCTGCTCGGTCAGGCGTTCGAACTTGGCCTCGGCCATGAGCACGCCTTCGTCGACGGCCAGGGCCATGACAGGTCCGAGCGTCTCCATGAGCTGCGCGTCCTCGGCCAGGCGCGATTCCCACGCGCTTGCGCGCAGGTCGATCGCACGGCTCACGCCTTCGCACCAGCCCGCGGCGGACAACGCGATGCCGCCTTCCTCGAGATCGACTTCACCGAGTATGGGCTCGTAGGTCTCGGCGTCGATCTCGCCGAGGATGGAATCGTTGAGCTTGGCCAGCAGCAGCAGGATGCGTTCGCCCTGCGCTTCGTCGGCGAACGGTGCATGCAGGACTTCCGGCAGCCATTCGTCGGGCATCGCCGGATCCGGCCCTATCGCCAGGATCGTCAGCAGGCCATGTACGCCGTCGAGCAGCAGGTCGGTCTCGTTTTCACGCGCGTGCGCGCGCAGGAACTGATCGAGTTCGTCCAGCTCATGGTCTTCGAGGGAAATTGCCACGTCGCGTTCGGTCATTCGTTGAGTTCCAGCAGGGCCGGCGCGTGGTCCGACGGGCGTTCCCAGCTACGCGGCTCCCGATCAATGCTAGCCCCGGTACAGCGTGACCGCAGCGCCTGGCTGGCCAGCACGAGGTCGATGCGCAGGCCGAGGTTGCGGCGGAACGCCGCCTGGCGATAGTCCCACCAGCTGAAGGCGCCGCCGTCGGCGTGGAAATCGCGGAACGTATCCGACAGGCCGATGCCGAGCATGCGCTGCAGCGCTTCGCGTTCGGGTACGGAGCAGAGGATCTGGTCCTTCCAGGCGACCGGGTCGTGCACGTCGCGGTCGTCCGGCGCGATGTTGAAGTCGCCGAGCACGATGAGGTTGGGATGGCGCGCGGCTTCCTCGGCGAGATGGTCGGTCACGCGGGCGAACCAGTCGAGCTTGTAGGCGTATTTCTCGCTGCCGACGGCCTGGCCGTTGACGACGTAGAGGTTGGCGATGCGCAGGTCGCCGACGCTGGCGATCAGGATACGGCGCTGCGGGTCATCCAGTCCGGCGACATCGGTGACGATGTCCTCCGGCATCGCATGGCGCGCAAGCAGGGCGACGCCGTTGTAGGTCTTCTGCCCGGAGAACACGCAGCGGTAGCCGAGGCCGGCTATGTCGGTATCTGGAAATTTAGCATCTTCCAGTTTTGTTTCCTGCAGCGCGACGATGTCGGGCTGGGCGTCGGCCAGCCACTGCTTGAGGTGCGGCAGGCGCACGTTGAGCGAATTGACGTTCCAGGTCGCGATTTTCATGAGGCGAATAACCTGTTGAATTTTCTTACCTTTAAGTACCGGGTTTGTCGCGACATCCCCAATTTTCCCGGTTTCGGAGGCTGCGTCACAGCATGTCTCGGACTATAGCCACCTTTCAGCAAATGTTGAAACATGTTGTTTTACTGAACATGTCTTGAATATTTCACTGAAGCTGCTACTTTCAGCAAATGCTGAAACAGGATAAATCAGTGAAAAGCATCCAATCCCGTGCCGCCGAGTCGCTTCAGGAACTGCTGGAGCAGGTGCCTGCGATCAGGGTGCTGAGCGTCGAGGAGGAGGTTGCCTGCGCCGCTAAACATATCGACATCCTTGTTCACCTCGAAGCCTTCGGTCGTCACCATACGCTGGCATGCGAAGTGAAGGCCAATGGCCAACCGCGCTACGTGCGCGGCGCGCTCTCGCAACTGCGCAGCTACGTTGCCGGACAAGCGCAGGGAACCATACCGGTTCTGGTCGCTCCCTATCTGTCGCCCAATGTACAGGCGCTTTGTAGCGAACAGGGAGTCGGTTTCCTTGATCTCCAGGGTAATGTCCGCCTGACGTTCGATGGAATCTTCATCGAGCGGCAGGTGGCAAGCAAACCGGACAGCGAACGCCGCGAACTCAAGTCGCTATTCCGGCCCAAGTCCGCACAAGTGCTGCGTGTTCTGCTTCGCGATCCGAGCCGGACCTGGCGCGTCGTCGAACTTGCTGAAGTTGCCGCTGTCAGCGTGGGTCATGTCAGCAACGTGCGTAACGGCTTGCTGGATCGGGAGTGGGCGGAAGTCTCGGTGGACGGGCTTTTCCTGTCCAAGCCAGATGCGCTGCTCGATGAGTGGGCGAGCGCTTACGAGCCGCCAGCGGGCAAGCGCCTGAGCTTTTACACGTCCCTACACGGCGGCGCGCTGGAAGATTCTGCACGCCGGGCACTGCACGCAGGAGATGAAGGCAGGCAGGCCGTATTCGCTTCCTATTCGGCGGCGCAGTGGTTGGCGCCGTATGCGCGCACTGGTACGCATTACTTTTACGCGAATCCGGAAGGTCTTGAACGCCTTCGTGCGGTCCTCGGGCTTTCCTCGGTTTCAAAAGGCCCGAACATCATCGTGACTCTGCTCAAGGATACGGGCTTGTTTCGGGATACAGTTGAGCCGGCCCCTGGCGCGATCTGTACCAGTCCGGTGCAGACATATCTTGACCTCGCCGTAGCCGGCGAACGCGGCGCAGAAGCGGCCGACCACCTCCGAAGGGAAAAGCTGGCGTGGCAGAAGACCTGATTCCACAGGAGCCGCAGTCCGCAGCCGACTACGACGATCGCACCACAACCGCGGTA
>JAAFHE010000414.1 GCA_013298265.1 Lysobacterales bacterium
AAGGCCCTCGCCGAGACCGACTGGTCATCCTGCGACGTCGTGATCGAGGCATCGGGCAAGTTCCGCAAAACCGATGGGCTGCGTCCGTATCTCGAACAAGGCGTGAAGCGCGTCGTGGTGACCGCGCCGGTCAAGGAAGCCGGCGTGCTCGATTGCGTCGTGGGCGTCAACCACGACTGTTTCGATCCGGCCATACACCGCATCGTGACTGCTGCCTCCTGCACCACGAACTGCCTGGCGCCGGTGGTGAAGGTCATCCACGAAAGCCTGCGCATCCGCCACGGCAGCCTCACGACCATCCACAGCCTGACCAATACGCAGGTCATCGTCGATGCGCCGCACAAGGATCTGCGCCGGGCGCGGGCTTGCGGGTCCAGTCTCATACCGACATCGACCGGTTCGGCGACCGCCATCGCGCAGATCTTTCCGGAGTTGAAAGGCCGCTTGAACGGGCATGCGGTGCGTGTGCCACTGACCAACGCGTCGCTCACCGATTGCGTGTTCGAGGTCGAGCGGCCGACGACGGTGGACGAAGTGAACGCGTTGCTGAAGGCTGCGGCCGAGGGCCCGTTGCGCGGGATCCTCGGCTACGAGGAGCGACCGCTGGTGTCGATCGACTTCCTCGGCGATCCGCGCTCGGGCATCGTTGATGCATTGTCCACAATGGTCGTCAACGGCACGCACGTGAAAATCTATGCGTGGTATGACAACGAATGGGGGTATGTGAACAGGACGGTCGAGCTTGTGCGCCTGGTCGGCGCAGCCGATCAGTGAGCACCGTGGCAGCTCATCGTTCCGTCGCCGTTCGTCAATATTTCCTGATCACAGGCAATTACTGGGCGTTCACCCTGACGGACGGGGCGCTGCGCATGCTGGTGGTGCTGCACTTCCATCAGCTAGGCTATACACCGCTGCAGGTCGCGCTGCTTTTCCTGTTCTACGAAGTCTTCGGCGTCATCACCAACCTGGTTGGCGGCTGGCTTGGTGCGCGCATCGGGCTGAATCGCACGATGAACATCGGGCTGGCCCTGCAGGTCGTTGCGCTGGGCATGCTGACGGTGCCGGCGGTTGCGCTCACCGTGCCCTGGGTGATGGCCGCCCAGGCCTTGTCGGGCATCGCCAAGGATCTGAACAAGATGAGCGCCAAGAGCAGCATCAAGCTGCTCGTGCCGGGCGATCAGCCCGGCGCGTTGTATCGCTGGGTCGCGGCGTTGACTGGCTCCAAGAATGCGCTCAAAGGCATCGGGTTCTTTCTTGGCGGTGCGCTGCTTACGGCCTTCGGCTTTCGCGCGGCGATCGCCGGCATGGCCATTGCCCTGCTGATGGTGTGGGTGGCCAGTCTGATCCTGCTGCAGCGCGACTTGGGCAAGGCCAGGAACAAGCCGAAGTTCCGCGATCTGTTTTCCAAGAGTCGCGCCATCAACCTGCTGTCCGCGGCGCGCCTGTTCCTGTTTGGTGCGCGTGATGTCTGGTTTGTCGTGGCGCTTCCCGTCTTCCTCGCCACGGCGCTGGGCTGGAGCGATTGGGCGGTCGGTGCTTTCCTCGCGAGCTGGGTGATCGGCTACGGCATCGTGCAATCCCTTGCGCCGTATTTCACGGGCCGGCGTAGTAGTCGTGTGCCCGACGGCAGGAGTGCATTTGCGTGGGCGGCCGCCCTGGCCATCGCGCCGGCCACCATGGCCGTGCTGCTCGGTTACGCGGTCGATGCGACCCTCGTACTGGTCGTTGGTCTGGCGATCTTTGGTGTGCTGTTTGCCATCAATTCCTCGCTGCACAGCTACCTCATCGTCAGCTATGCGAACGAGGACGGTGTGTCCCTCGATGTCGGTTTCTACTACATGGCGAACGCGCTGGGTCGGTTGCTCGGCACGGTGCTTTCCGGGGCCGTATTCCAGGCCGGCGGGCTGGTTCCGTGCCTGTGGATCGCTGCGATGTTCGTTGCGTTGGCTGCGCTGATTTCGCTGGCCTTGCCGAAGCATGGGCCGGCAGCGGCGTTGCCGGAAAGCCGCCCGGAGTCTGGCGATTGAGCAAGTCCGACGAGGTTTTTCCGCAAAAGATAAATGGATAATTGGTAAAAAAGAGTCGCATGTTGGCGCTCAAGCCCCGAACGCCGATGCCGGGCATCAGACGGCTGGGCAACAGCATCGGCAGCCAACGGTTCTCAGACCGCGAGCGACTCGCCCACCGAAGCTGGCGAACGGATGCAGCCATTGCTCCCGAAGCCCGCGCGGTACCTCGCTGCCCGCCCAAAGCCCGACGCCCTCGTCGGCGATGCCGTGCCCTGGGTAGCGCCGGGTTCCGAAAACCCAATCCCAGATCAGCACCGTCGCGCCGTAGTTGCCATTGGCCCAGCGCGGATCGCGAGCGTGGTGCCAGCGGTGCAGTTCGGCCATGCTGAAAACGGCGTTGAGCGCTCCCAGGCGGAAATCGACGTTCGCGTGGCTCAATACGCCGTGGACGTTGTGCAGGACACCTGCAACGAAGATGACGCTTCCGGAGGCGCCGAGCAGCGCCAGAGGGACCAGGGTCAATGCCGCGGTGAGAAAGGCGTTGACGGGGTGGAAACGTGCAAAGTTGAACGAGTACAGGCGTTCGGGTGCGTGGTGGATGGCATGGACGCGCCACAGGAAACCGCGCGATTCGTGGCTTGCGCGGTGGTAGAGGTAGGGGAGGAAATCGCCCACCGCCAAGGCTAGAAAAACCTGCGCCGCGAACGGCCAGTGTGCCGGCCACAGAGCACCGCCCTCCGCCGCCCACTGGCCGAGCAGCACGACCACCGCCGCCCATACGGCGGCTTCCGCGATGGCGACAACGATGGACGTCGTGCCGAGGTAGACCAGGTCGGTCCCTGTGCCAGGTCCTGAGTTCCAGCGGTTTGCGTAGGGCACGAGCCGCTCCAGTCCGAACGTCAGCAGCAGCACCGCCGCAACGATGACGGGCATCAGCCAGCCGACGGAATCGGGTGAGTAGCCTTTCCATGCGGCGATTCCAGCGCCGCCGAACAGCAACGGGAACGCGGTGAAACGGAGCAGGGTGCGGAGCGTTGCGTACATCGGTCGGTGGTCCTCGAAGGAAAGTGAATGAGACCTTCAGGCCGCGGAGTGGGCCAGAAGGCTGGGGTGGCGCGTCAGCGAGCAGGCCGGCGGACAGGACGCCCGAAGTGCCAGAGACAGAGCAAGGAAGAGGCACGGCAGGCGCGGTGGCCGGTGTACAGGACCCAGGTCACAGGCCACGCGGGTGGCTCATGCGCGGGCAGGGCCACAGCAGGGCGACCTGGCGGGAGCGGCAACCGCAACCACGGGCACCGATACCGCGGCAGGCCCGCAGCCGCATCCGGCCTCTCCGCGGACCTTGGCGTCGGCGTCGGCAACGCAGCACGCGGCGGCGTTGTCCGGTGCCGGGCCGCCGCAGCACGAGGCCGCAGCCAGTGGCGGCGCCTCGTCGTCATTGAGCCGGGTGTTGCACACTCCGGTCTCCGGCAACACCAGCTCGACCCGCCGCGCGGCCTCCCAGTCGCCGGCGATCGCGGCGGCGACGGAGCGCACCTGCTCGTAGCCGGTCAGCAGCAGGAACGTCGGCGCGCGGCCGTAGCTCTTCATGCCGACGATGTAGAAGTTGGCATCGGGATGTCGCAGCTCCGTGGCGCCGTGCGGCCGCACGCTGCCGCAGCTGTGGAGATTGGGATCGATCAGCGGTGCCAGCGCAGAAGGCGCCTGGGTGCCGGCATCGACCTCGAGTCGCACCTCGCCGAGGATGCTCAAGTCGGGCCGGAAACCCGTGGCGCCGATCAATTCATCGACCGGAGGCAGTGGCGTGGCGGCGCTCCAGGCGATCCATCCGGTGTCCGCGTGCGCGATGCGATCGATGTGGGCGCTGGTGTGGGCCACGATGGCACCTTCGTCGACGAGACGGGCGATTTGAAGGCCCAGTCGACCGCGTTCCTGCAACGCGTCGTTTTCGCCGCCGCCCAGCACCCGCTGCAACGAAGGGCGACGCACCGCCCAGTGGATCTGCATGCCGGGCGCTGTCTGGGCCAGGCGGGCCAGATCGGTCAGCACGTTGAATGCGGAATGGCCACTGCCGATGACGAGCACCCGTTTGCCGGCGTAGCGGCTGCGGGCGGTGCCGAGCACGTCGGGTATTCCGTAGGCGATGTGAGCCGCTGCGGCGCGCTCGCCCAGAGCGGGCAGGCCCGCCGCGCCGATTGGATTGGGCGTGTCGAGGGTTCCGGAGGCGTCGATGACGGCCTGCGCCAGCAGCTCGCGCTCCTGACCGTCCTGCAGATATCGAACCAAGAAGGGTGTGGTGTCGCGCTGGGGGTTCTTCATCCGGTCGCGCTGATGCCGGGTCACACCGACGACCCGTGCATCGAGGTGGATCAGCGGCGCCAGCTCCGGCGTGGCGGCCAGCGGTTCCAGGTAGCGCGCGACGACGTCGCGTCCGGTCGGGAATTGGGCCGGGTCCGGCGGCTGCCAGCCATGCGCGG
>JAAFHE010000412.1 GCA_013298265.1 Lysobacterales bacterium
AGCGGATCGAAGGTGAGTCCGTCGCTGTTGCGCGTGACGAGCGTGCCGCGCGCCGAGGTGATGCCGGCGGCCGTGCCGTATTCGATCATCACGGCGCCGGCCTCGTCGACCGTGCCGACCGCTTCGCCGAGTGCGCCGATCGCGAGATCGGCGTAGCCGTCGTTGTCGAAATCGCCGGCGGCGAGTGCATTGCCGAAGCTGTCGCCGGCCTCGTGCACGCCGGGATAGCCGTTGCTGCCCTGCTGGATCGTGGTGACGACATCCCACACGCCAGCATTGTCGCGGCGCGCGACATAGGCACGGCCGCCGGACGGGAACGACACGCTGTACGACGGATTGCCGAACGCGATCTCGTCACGGCCATCGCCGTCGAAGTCACCGGTAATCATCGTGTTGGCGCGGAAGCCGACACCGGGCTGGAACGTGCTGGCGAAGAACTTGATCGGACTGCCGGTCGTGCCGACATCCCACTCGACGCCGCGCAGAATGCGCATTGCGTTGCCGCCGTTCGGCGACACGATCAGGTCGTCGACGCCGTCGCCGTCGACATCGCCGCTGGTCGATCCGTAGCCGTATTGCGTGGTGCCGGAGACCGAATTCTTCAGCGCCACATTGCCGAACGGCCCCAGCGCGTAGTCGGCGAGTGCCGTGCCGTAGGGCAGCAATGACAGGACAAGGCAAGCGGCAAGACGCGACATGACAATTTCTCTCGATCAACCCGTTGACCGACGGAACGCGGGAACGCGTCCAGAAGGGCCAGTAACGGGCCGGGCTCGAATCGCACGACGCGGGTCGGGATGAAGTTTCCTGGCCCCCGTAGCCGCGATCTGCCGTGAACGACGATGGTCTTTGACGGGAGGATGCATCGATGAAACGGATTACCAGAACGAACCTGGGCTGGAGCCTGTTCCTGGCGCTGTCGTGCGCGCTGCCGACGCTGACCGCCGCATCGGTGTATCGCCTGGGCCCGGTCGACGACACCGTCCTGATCAATCCGGCGCCGGCGACATCGGTGAATTTTGGTACGGCGATGGCAGCGGGGGATTTCAACGACGACAACATCAGCGACCTGGCGGTCGCCGCGTACGCGGCCAGCGAGGTGCGCGTGTTCCTGGGCAGGGAGTGGAGCGTCGGCGGCGTGCTGCCGGCCAGCCGGTTCATCGAGACGGTAGTTCCCCTGTCGGCCCAGCTGTTCAGGCCCGTGCTCGCCGCCGGCGACTTCGACAACGACAGTGACGACGAACTGGTCATCGGCGACGAGGACTTCGACGGCACCGCCGGCAATGCCGGGCGTGTGCTCGTGCTGCGCTATACCGGTGGTAGCTGGGTCACGCAGACAACCATCGAGCAGGGCTCGAACGGCTACTCCGGCGTAGCCGAGAGTGGCGACGCGCTGGGCTCGTCGCTGGCTGTCGGCGATTTCGACAACGATGGTTATGCCGATCTCGCGATGGGGGCTGACGGCGAGGACGTGGGCAGCGTCCAGGACGCCGGTGCAGTACTGATCGCCTACGGCTCCTCGACCGGCATCACGGGTGCGCGCGACCAGCTCATCACGCGCAACAGCGACGGACTCACGGTGCTGCCGACGCTCGTCGAGCGTTACGGCGCAACGCTGGCGAGTGGCGATTTCAACGAGGACGGCTACGCTGACCTCGCCATCGGCGCACCTCGTGCGCGCTGTCCGAACGGCACGGATTCGTCGGGTGCCGTGATCATGATGCTCGGCAGCGCCGGCGGCATCGTGAACACCGGCACCCGTCAGTTCCGGCCGGGCGTGCTCGGTGTGCAAGGGACCTGCGCAGACAACATGGCATTCGGTCGCACTCTTGCGTCCGGTGGGTTCGATTCGGGCTCCTCATCGGACCTGGCGATTGCGACCGGCGACGATGCGGTGCATGTGCTGTATGGCTCCGCTGCAACGGGGCTGCAGACCGACGGCGACCAGCGCATTACACCGGCGTCGCTGCCCGGAAATATCGTTGGCGATGAGCGCTTCGGCATCTCGCTCGCGACCGGACGTTTCAACGACGACCCGTTCAACATCTTCCCGGGACGTGGCAGCCTCGCGATCGGCGCGAGTTTCGATACGGTGAACGGCCTGATCAAGGCGGGATCGGTCAACGTGATTCCCGGCTCCTCGTCGGGGCTTGAGCCTTCCAAGGCGCAGCGCTTCACCCGCAGCGCGGGCCTTGCGATAGGACCGCCGGTCACGGTTGATCTCCTTGGTGCGGCGATGGCCGGTGGCGATTTCAACGACGATGGCCGTCGCGATCTCGCCATCGGCGTGCCGTACTACGACATCGAGGGGTTTGCCGACCGCGGCGCCGTCGAGGTGCTCTACGGCAGCGACTTCATTTTCCGCAACGGACTTCAGTGAATCGCGTAGGGCATGCGGGCCGCGCAGCGTACGAACTTCCCATGGCAGCAAGACATTCCGCGGAAATTCCGATGCGCCGCGACAAATCGCGTGCGGGGGATTTTTCGCTCTGTTTGCGCGCAAGCGTGGTGCGGCAAAGGCGTGGCCCGATGGGCGAGAAATGGGAAAGATCCAGAAGAATGAGAAGCGCAAATCACAGTGCCACCGAACGCCGTCACCGGTTGACCAGGGGCGCTGGTGGAGCGGCACGCTGGTGCAGCACATGTTCGACACTGTGCTGTGGCTGCAGCACGTCGTCGGCGACGACTAGGTCCGGCGTCACGAGCGCCGGCATCGCAGCACCCGACGGCCGTTGCAGAATAAAGCGCGGCACCGATATGACGAGCTTTGAGTGCGGCAGTACGGTGCGCTGCACTCCGCCGCTCTGCCGCGTGCGCGCAGCGCCGCCGCTACCAGCCAGCGTTGCGAAACCGAAATCCTGCATCACGTTCGCAAACAACACGGCGGACGAATACGTGCTGCGTCCGATCAGCACATAGATCTTGCCGGTAAAGCGCAATGGGTTGTCCAGTTGTGGCTCGATCAGGCGCTCGACATGGCCGTCCACGACGGTGCCAACCGTTTCCCCGTCTTTGCGGTACTTCTCAAGGATCTTCTTGCGATAACCCGATGCCCAGCGGTACGGCGTGCTCGCGAGATAGGGCAACAGCCCTTCTATCCATTGGTCATCGTTGCCGCCGCCGTTGTTGCGCACATCGATCAGCAACGTATGGGTGCCGGCCTCACGCAGCCGCTCGAACGCGTCGCGATGAAACGCGACGACGCGATTCTTGTCGGGCCACGCGAAGGTATCAATGCGCAACACCGCCGCGCGCGACGGCAGCAAGGTCAGCGCGAATGCATCGTCGAAGCGCGGTACCTCGGCAAGTTCGGGTATGTTGCCGGTGCTGGCGGCGGTGTTCGCGGCCGCGCGCAGGCGCTGCGCCGGCGCGGCAAGCGCAATGTCGAAATGCGCTGGCGTGCCGTAGACCTTGGAATAGTAGAATCCGAAGCGTTGCGACAACACTCCGGTGCGAAAGCGCGGCGTATCGCCATGCACTCGCGCCATCAGTGTACCGAGTACCTCGGCGGTCGGTCTGCCATTGATCGCCGCGATACGCGTTCCGGCCAACGGGGTCGACGCGCCGCTGAGCCACTGGGTGATGATGAGGCTACCGCTTTCGCCAACATCGACGGCGAACGGAAACAACCCCCGGCCGCTGAGCAGGTTGCGCGTCTCCGCGCGCCAGTCGTCATAGCAGATGCACCAGTGTGCGTCGGCAAACAGCGGGTTCAACCGTGCCAGCACGCGCCAACCTTCGTCCGGAGTCAGCGGTTGCTGCAGCACGCGTTCGGTGTCAGCGAGTGCGCGCTCTAGCGCGGCGACATCCGTTGAATGACCTGGATCGGGGTGTGTCGATTCGATAGCTGCGCGCACCACAGCAAGATCTTCACGCCATTGCTGCGGCGTCAAAGGAGTCGCGGCGGTAACGGGCAACGACAACACGATGGCAAGTAGCGTGAAACCGCGCAATGCGGCTGGCAGCAGCGATCGAGGCACCAGGATCTCCGTGAGCGATAGATCCAAGCACAGATGTTGCGTGCTGCCCTGCGGTTAGCTTGGATTTCTCGCACCCTATCTGGCGCGGCCGCCGATCGACTCGCTCTGAAGCTGTGCCGCCCCCTCGTGTCGCTTCGACATGGTGTCGGCTACGCCCTCGCCGTCACTGAAGTCCGCGGCGCGCATCAGGACGGCATCTCGACGGCGTCGCGACGAAGGGGTGTGAGAAGGCCGGGCTAGCAATCGTCCGGGCGTCGGTTGCCTTTCCCGGTGCGCCGAACTGCGCCGACCATAGGCCGGCGCGGTTCGATATCCCGGTGGTGTTGCGGGCGTCGGCTACTGTGTACCCGCTGCTGCTGCGGCGGAAAACCCGTCAGCGAATATCCGATCCACGTTGACATTGAGTGCGACGTCGGCGGAACAGGTCACCGGCGCGTCCGGCAGGCTGTAGCGGAATTCGTCGGCACCGCGATAGCCGGCCGCGGGCACATAACGCACACGGCCATCTGGCTGTAG
>JAAFHE010000413.1 GCA_013298265.1 Lysobacterales bacterium
ACCTCGCTGCGGTCGGCGGTCGCCGTCGCATTCGGTGCTTCGCTGCTCCAGGTGAAAGTACCGTAGTCATTGTTCGCCGAATCGTTCTGCTGGTCGCGCTGCAGATGGTCCCAGCGTGTGAACAGCACGCGGCCGAAACTGTCGACGAGCGGATTGAACGAGCCGGATACCGAATACTGCAGCAGGTCCAGTTGCCCGGTTGCCGGTTGCAGGCGCCATAACCCGGTCGGCGTCGGGGTCGATTCGTATTCGTCGAGCTGCGGGTACAGATGGTTGGCGCCGTTGCGCGTGCGGTCGCTGACGAAGACGATGCTGTTGTCGCTGAGGTAGATCGGGCTGATGTTGTTGCGGTTCGCCGGCTGGTTCGCGACCTTCGTAATGGTTGCGGTCTGGCCCTGGCCGAGGCCGGTCACTTCGTAGAGCTGCCAGTAGGAGTCCACATACTGGTACTGCTGCGGCGGCGCGCCGATGACCATGCTGAAGATGGCCTTGGTGCCATCCCAGGAAACCGCGGGGTCGCGCACCGCGATCGAGTTCTCGCGCTGCGGGCCGCTGTTGCCATGGCCGGCTTCCTGGGTCAGGTTACGCAGGCTGCCGTTCGTGTAGCGGATGTACAGATCGCCGCCGCGGCCGGCCACGTCCACGCCGCCGCGATGGTTCGCGAATACCGCACCGACGGTCGCGAAGTCCGTTGAAACCGGGTACTGGGTGACAAACAGGATGGGATTGGGCAGCTGCTGAGCTGTCGCGGCCGCGGCCAGGAACAGCGCGGCCGCGGTGGTTGCGCGACGAACGTGATGCAAACGCATGAATGTCCTCCCCTATCGATGTGTCGTGAAAGCGGCTCATGCCGCTTTCACGGCCGAACGTTGCAAGCAAAGCGTGTCCGCGTTCTCCGACCGCTGATCGCGGGCGCGATCCACGGTCGGGCGATCCATCCCTGGATCGCCCCAGCAGGCAATTTTCAATAGCCTGCCGGGCGGCGCGGAGCCTCGCTCAAGCCGGCGACGCCTGTTGTGACACGCTTGGCGCAGCGCACGTGCGACGGTGTGTTTCAGCCGAACACGCAACAAGGTCCGACAAAGGGACAACGCCCTGGGCCGGCGAAACCGAACGCGGCGCGCCGAGGATTCTCAGATCGGCGCAAAAACCTGCCGCAGCACCTGGTGAGCGGCCTGTGGCCGGCCCAGCCGGCGCGCGTTGTCACGCATGCGCGCGAGCCGCTGAGGTTCGGCGAGCAGGGCGCGCACGCGGTATTCCAGCGCAACCGCATCAACCGCCTTGAGTCCGGCGCCGTTTTCGAGCAAGTAGTCGCAGTTGCGCTCTTCCTGGCCTGGGATCGGTGCGAACACGATCAACGGCAGGCCCAGAGCCAGGCATTCGGACGTGGTCAGTCCGCCCGGCTTGCCGATCGCGAGGTCGGCACAAGCCATGAGTCGTTCGATGGTGCGGGTGAAGCCCTGCGGGAACAGGCGCTGTGGGTACTGGGTGGCGATGCGTTGCAGGCGTGCGAGCATGGCCTCGTTGCGGCCGGCCAGGGCGACGAGCTGGAAATCCAGATCCAGCCGCAGCAGCCCTTCGGCGGCCTCGTCCAGCGCACCTACGCCAGCGCCGCCGCCCATCAGCAGCACGATGGGCCGGTTCGCATCGAGGCCCGCCATGGCGGCGCAGGTCTGCCGGTCCGGCACCTGTGCAAACGCCGGCATGATCGGAATGCCGCTGACGTGGATGTGTTCCGGCGGCAGGCCGCGTGCGCGCATGCGCGCAGCGACTTCGTCGCTGGCGGCGAAATAGCCTGCCAGCCGCGGTACCACCCACAGCGCGTGCAGGTCGAAGTCGGTGACCTGCACGTGCACCGGACAGGTCAGCCGCGCCAGCGCCTGCTCGCGCGCGAGCAGTTCGGCCGGCAGGAAATGCGTGCAGATGATGACGTCCGGCGCGAACTCGGCGATGGCGCTGCGCAGGCTGCGCGCGTTGAGCCGCTCGATCGCGCGGCGCAGGCGCGCCGGCATGGCATCCGGAGGGGCTTCATCGGTGATGCGGTAGAGCTGCGCCCATAGCGCTGGAAACTTGTCCACTAGTTTCAAATAAAAATCCGTATACAGCCGTCGGAAAGCGCCAGGGACGTAGTCCATCACGTCCAGATGCAGCGTCTGCGCGCCGAAATCGGTCTGCGCCGTGGCGCATAGCGCATCCGCGGCGCGGCCGTGGCCGGCGCCTGCGGAAACGCTGAGCAGCAGCAGGCGCCGCGGCCGTGCCGAGGATGCGATTGACTCAGGCATCGGCGCCGCGCAGTGCGCGTACCTGCGCTTCGAGGGTTTCCGCTTTGGCGTGTTCCGCCGCCACCGGCGCGCCTGCGGCCAGGCCGATGCGTGACCGGAAGCGGCGTGGCAGGCGCGAGCGACCCAGCGCGCTGTCGCGGCGACTGAAGATCGAGCCCCACAGGCCGCGCAACGCCAACGGCACCACCGGCACCGGACGGCGTTCCAGGATCTTCTCCACGCCGGACTTGAACCCGGCGATTTCGCCGTCCTTGGTCAGCCCGCCTTCGGGGAAGATGCACACGACATTGCCTTCGGCCAGCTCCTTGTCGACCTCGTCGAACGCTTTTGCGAGCAGCGCCGGGTTTTCCTTGTAGCCGGCGATGGGAATTGCCTTGGCGGTGCGGAAGATGAAACTCAGTAAGGGAATATTGAAAATCTTGTAATACATCACAAAGCGTACCGGTCGGCGCACGCTGCCGCCGATGATCAGCGCATCCATGAAGCTCACATGGTTGCAGACCAGCAGCGCAGGCCCCTCCTCGGGAATGTTGTCCAGCTTGTCGAGCCTGATGCGATAGAGCGTGTTGACGAGGATCCAGCTCAGGAACCGCATCAGGAACTCGGGTACGAGTGTGTAGATGTAGATCGCGACCACGGCATTGAGCAGCGCAGTGGTCAGCAAGAGCTGCGGGATCGACAGGCCGGATTTCAGCAGCAGCGCCGAGAGGCCTGCGGCGACGATCATGAACAGCGCATTGAGGATGTTGTTGGCGGCGATGACGCGCGAGCGGCGGGCAGGGTCCGAGCGCGTCTGGATCAGCGCGAACAACGGCACGATGAAGAAACCGGAAAAGATCGCCATGGCCAGCAGATCGAACAGCACACGCCACAGCCACGGCTGTGCGAGCAGGGCGGCGACGGTCAGTCCGTGCTCGATCGCCGCGTCGGGCTTGGCGAAATACAGGTCGGCGCCAAACAGCGTCATGCCGATCGAACCGAACGGCACGAGGCCGATTTCGACTTTGTGCCCGGACATTCTTTCGCACAGCAGCGAGCCGATGCCGATGCCGAGGGAAAACACCGTGAGCAGGAAAATGTAGACCATGCCATTGCCGCCGATCACGAACTTGGCGTAGGCCGGCAACTGCGTGATGAACACTGAACCGAAGAACCAGAACCACGAGATGCCGAGGCAGGACAGCAGTACCGCGCGGTTGCCGCGGATGTAGCCGAGGTTGCGCCAGGTCTCACTGAACGGATTCCAGTTGATCCGGAGTGTGGGATCGGGGGCTGGAACGGAGGGCATGCGCCGTGCGCAGACGAGGCCGGCGACGGCGGTCGCTATCGTCGCGGCGCCGACGAGCCAGGCGCCGTGCTCGGGAATGTCGATCAGCGTTGCGCCGAGGATCTGCCCGATCAGGATCGCGAGAAAGGTCGCCATCTCGATCAGGCCGTTTCCGCCGACCAGCTCGCGCGAATCGAGCACCTGCGGCAGCAGTCCGTACTTGAGCGGCCCGAACAGCGTGGAGTGCAGGCCCATCATGAACAGCATGCTCATCAGCAGCGGTACGCTCTTGGCGAGGAAGCCGAACAGCGCGATGACCATGATCGCGACCTCCAGCATTTTCACGAGCTGGGCGAGCCTGGCCTTGTCGTACTTGTCGGATAGCTGGCCGCTCGTTGCGGAGAACAGCAGGAACGGCGCGATGAACAGAGCCGCCGACAGGTTCGTGTACAGAGTGGTGAGAGCCTGGTCGTTCGCGGCGATCTGGAATACCGCCATGAAGACCAGCGCGTTCTTGAACAGATTGTCATTGAACGCCCCCAGCGCCTGGGTCCAGAAGAACGGCGCGAAGCGGCGTGATTTCAGCAGGGCAAACTGGTTGCTGCTCGACATGGCGGGAACCTTGGAAAGTCCTCCGCAATCTAGCAGACCCGACGTTGCCGCGGCCTGCGCCGCGCGCCGCACGCGACTGCGGTCCGGCTGCCGAGCTGACCGGGCGTTAAGGTATCCCGCCCCGGCGATCCCGCTTCCTCCAACGGTCCCGTAAACTTCCGCCTTTCCCCGCAACGAACGCCCCTCGGGCGCCCGGAGTTCCATGAAACTGACCCGCCTAGCCCTCGCCAGCGCTGTCGCGCTGTTGCTATCCGCCGCGGCCTTCGCCCAGAACGTCATCCGGCCCGTGCCGTCTCCCGATCTGAGCAAGCTCAGCAAGGCCGAAGCC